>JQOA01000160.1 GCA_000753945.1 Smithella sp. D17
GAAACAATGGCGTTCATGGAATCCTGTTCACTATTCAGCATCATTTTAAGTTCTTCCTGAGAAACGGCAGAACTTAATTTTTCCAATTCGCCAGCCAGGTCTTGAAGTACTGGCTCATCTTTTTCCTGCAAAGCAATACTTCCCAGATTTTCGATATCATTTATTTCGTTATTGAACTTTTCCCATTTCTCTACTTTTTCCGTCAGCTTTGTTTTTTTCTGCAGAACTTCACGGGCCTTATCCTGATCATTCCAAAAGTCTTTTTTTAAAGATACCTCTTCCAAATCTTTTATTTTTAATTTCAATTCGGGAACGTCAAAGACATTCCCCTATATATTTAATTCTTTTTTTCAAATCCATTACTGTATCCTGTATATTTATACTTTCTACCGGCATTTCCTACCCTCCCTTTTAAGACTAATCAGAAAATAAAAAATCATTAACAAAAAACAAGCTACCGCAACAAGATCGCCATATCGAGCGTAAAAAGTCGGCATACTGACGAATTTTATATAACCTTTCAACGCGTCTTTCCGGAAAATATCTGTTTTCGCGATGATCCTGCCGCCGGGATCGATAATACCGGAAATCCCCGTATTGGCCGCCCTCACCAGATAGAGCCTTGTTTCCACCGCTCTGAAAACAGACATGGAAAAATGTTGAAAAGGCGCCGAGGTCGCTCCGAACCAGGCATCATTGGTAATATTCACCAGTAAATCGGCCGATTCTTTTTTATACATTCTCGCGGCAAACGGCAATATCCCTTCGTAACAGATTAAGACTCCGATTTTCTTATCACCCATAGACAAAGGATAATATCCGACTCCCGTGCCAAAATCACCCATACCGGCGGTAAGCTTCTTAATAAATGGGAATACATCCCTCAACGGCACATATTCGCCATAAGGGACAAGATGTACTTTATCATATTTACCTGCAATTTCACCGGCAGGCGATAATAAATACGCGCTGTTGAAAAAATTATCATCCTGAGCTGAATAGTGAACAGGATTCCATGAACGCCATTGTTTC
>JQOA01000161.1 GCA_000753945.1 Smithella sp. D17
TTGGGGAAACTTTTCTTAAATTTAGCTGCTACAGGTGTGTCTGCCGCAAACACACAAAGTGGAAACAGGAATAGAACACACAAAAGCGTTGCCGTTAGTTTTTTCACCGTTTGCCTCCTTCAAAAAAATGTGACGCAGTATAAATTTAAATCAAGTTCATGTCTAGCTAAAAATTATTTATGATGTTTTGACGTTGAATATCCGGTAATATCATCAAATAGTTCTGAAATCCGTTTCACCTTGACACAGTAATATCTTCACCTTCATACTTCTTTCAGATCTGGGACGTGATTGCTGTCAAAGGTTTCGAGAAGGACACTATTTCCCCCCNNCGTCCAAGCTTGAGGGCACGGTGCATGTAAACGTACAGTTCATTCGTAAGTTCATGAAGAACTACTTCTTTAACCCGGTTGATGATGACCCTGCCGCCCCCGACTTCTCACTTGCCGATGATTCGTTCCTGTTCAACCAGGGACCGACGAAAGACCTTGGCAAAATACAGTTCCACGACTACAAGCCTGTTTTTGAGGCAAACAAAGCTCTGCCGAATGTAGCGACGTTCGTCAAACAAATTGGATTATGCTTCGTTTTTGAGTGTTGCGGGCAGATAGATAGAAAAGGTTGTTCCTAAGCCAACAGAGGATTCTACTGAAATCAATCCACTATGGTATTTAATGATGGAATCGCTGATAGCCAGTCCCAGGCCCAGGCCGCCCCGGCCCTTCTTTTTTGTCGTAAAATAAGGATCAAATATCCTGGAAAGATGTTCCGGTGGAATTCCCTCTCCGTAATCTTTAATTGTAATTCTGACATAACTTCCTTTTTTCAAAGACTTTATGTTCGTTCCGATTGTTGTGTTTTCTGCGATAAGATCCACAGCACCGCCGTTGGGCATGGCCTCCTTCGCATTGATTAAAACATTTTCGAACACCTGCCTGATCTGTTTCGCATCGATTTCACATTGCCACAGTTCTTCGGGTATATAGATGTTGCATTTGATACCGGGATCTTTAAAAATATTTTGAGCGGCTTCTTTCAAAAGAGGTTCCATCTGCTCCATTTTGTGAACCTGATAACCGCCCTGAGCGAAAATGCTAAGCTGGTGAGCCAGTTGTTTAGCTTGCAGGCCAGCCCGTTCCGCCACCGCCAGCCCGTCTTCTATGATTTTATCTTCATCCGTAGCGGATATTTTGGCCAGAAAAACATTACGCAAAATTGCGGAGAGAAGGCTGTCAAAATCTTT
>JQOA01000162.1 GCA_000753945.1 Smithella sp. D17
TCTTTACCATTTTAATATCGGACTTGGCCGTATCGAATTTCACATCAAGCGGCATAGAGACCTTCTCCGGCAGCGGTTTTTCAGCCTTAGGCGCAGCTACTTCCGCCGGAGCGGCTGGTTCTTCAGCCTTAGGAGGAGGAACATAGCCATCTTGCCACCATTGCTTAGCGGTACCGGTAGTTCCTTCCTTTGTTTCTGCCTGGACTACAGTAACACAAAAAATTACCATAAGACAATTGTCAAATGGTATATTTATTAAATAATTAATCATATCGTTTGAGTTCAAAAAGTTTTTTATAATGGCTGGAAACAATATGATAAAAACGATCCTGTGGAACGTAGATATAGGGAACGTCGTCTTCCCTTCGATAAAGGAAAAGAGACAGGATCATCCTGTTGACGGCCTGATGCCCGACGATCATAATGTTCTTCGCCTGCTGGTTCAGGAAAAACGATTTTTTGATTCCCTGCGTTATCCGATGTTTCATTGTTTCATAACTTTCGCCTTCCGGATAAACATAATGATATTTATCCGCACCTCGCTTCTTGAAAACTTGTGGAAGCTTTCGCTCAATCTCTTCATAAGTCATTCTTTCGCAAATTCCTGCGTTGATTTCATCAAACTCCTTAAGAGAAATAATCCTGCAATCATCCTGCATGGCACTAATAGCTCTGGCCGTATCGATAGTTCTGATTTTTGCGCTGGTAAATACATAAGAAATCTTTTTATTTTTAAAAAACGCTCCCAGGGCCGTTGCCTGCATTTTGCCCTTTGCTGTTATCTTTGAATCGCCTCCTATGCGGTTCTCGACGTTATCTTCTGTCTCGGTGTGACGGATCAGAAAAAGGTTCTTTACTTCATCTGTAACAAGATAGTCACGCAGCCGGTCATAAAAGGGAATCGCGTCGCTGTGTTTTTCCTCGATAATCATGTTTTGTAAAGAATCTATACGCAAATAATTTCGTTCCACTTTCAATGGTACATAAATCATTTTGTAGTAATCAATCCTCTTCAGAAACTCTTTTACCGCTTTATCTTTAAGATGAGAGAATTCAGGAAGTTTGACCTTTTCCTGGATGATCAGATTCAGAATATACTCATCATCGTTAATACATTCAATGTAAAGAATCGGATGATCGTCTAACTGTTTTTCAATTATAGAGCGCCTCTTTCTTCTGGCATTGTTGGCATCCAGAATCGCGACCAAACCGCTGTTGCGCAAATAGGCCTTGGCTCTGTCCATATTAATGCGGGCAAATCTTTCCCTCAACGCCATAGCCACGGAATTTTCCGGTGAATAAAATTCGGAGCTCGCCGTCTCTTGAAGCGGCNNAAGCGGCAGATATGTCCTTCGCAGTTTTCCGTTATTGAATATTCGCGTAGGTATGCCATCTTTCAGGAAGGCATCACGCAGACGACCGGCCAGTGTGGATTTGCCACGTGCGGGCAGTCCCATCAGAACAATGTACAATTTTTCATCACTCATATCGTGTCCTAATTAAATAAAGGGGGAATGTCTTCCCCCTTTATTTAACATCAAAGTTGCGTCCGAAAATAAAAGGCTTAATCAACAGCCATCATTACATTGGAAGCTTTTATAATAGCATAAGCTTTTTTGCCTGGTTTCAAGCCCAGCTTGTTCGCGGATTCTTTGGAAATGATCGAAACAACCTTAGCGCCGCCTGCAAGCTCTAATAGTATTTCTGTATTCACCGCACCTTCTGAAACTTTGATTACTTTTCCCTTTAGTATATTACGCGCACTTATCTTCATGGTGTCCTCCTTTTGGTTAGATCGTTTAAATAAGATATTATCTGAGATTATCTAACGCTAAAATTATAATGAAAACAGAATTGTATGTCAATGAAATCCTCGCTGTAAAACCCGGCGATTGCACTGATATGCAATGTCAGCGTCATGATTATGGCGCGAGCCCTTCTTTTTTCATCCAAGCGCCTATGCGTCGCAGGGCATCTTCGTATGTCACGCGCGTATTCCATCCTAATTCGCGTTTCGCTTTCGAATTATCGATATCGTTATCGCGACCCATCATGGCAACGTTGTGCCTGGTCATGGTTGTCTTTATGTGAAGTGCAGCGCAGATCGTCCCCACAAAACCGGCGCTGGGCCAGGCCAGGGCAAAGGGTATCGAAAAGAATGTCGTTGCCTTGACATTCTTTCCCATAAGGCCGGCAATATCTGTAAAATATTGGCGCCACGTAGCCGAGTAGTCGTCTCTGATATGATAAGTCTGCCCCGCCGCAATTTCTTTTATCCCGGCGAGCACGAGAGCATCTACCAAATTGTCCACGTAAAGGAGACTGGCGCTCCAGCGGCCGCCATCGATGAGAGGAAGAAAAGGATTGTTCAGGTTATCGACGGCGTCACGGACCCATACGCTTGCGGGACCTATGACATTAGTGGGTCTGATTACCGTGCCGGAAATTTTTCCGTCGCGGTGGTAATTCCATACCAGCCCTTCAGCATCGAGCTTGGCATCGCCGTAGAAGATACCTGTCTTACGCACAGGATCATTTTCTCTATGTCCCTTATGGTGTTCCGGACCCAGACCAATAGCTACGACGGAACTGACATACACGAAACTCCGCACCCTGCCGGCTGCTTCCTCCAGCATGTTTTTTGTGGCCTCATATATGGTATCGTAAAATTCCTTTCTGGTGCCCCAGTAGGTAACGCGCGCAGCCAAGTGGTATACAGTATCGATACCATCGCAAATGCCGCGGATCGTTTCAGGCATTGTAAGGTTGCCTCTCACAATGGCAACACCCATTTGTTCAAGATTTTCGGTTTTTTCCCCCGGCATGGCCAGACCGGTAACATTAAATTTATCCTCCACGAGTCTCTTGCAGAGGACTGTACCGATAAATCCACCAGCTCCGGTAACCAGAACATTTTTGCCATTGTTTGTATTCATTACAATGTCTCCTTAATGTAAAGAATAACTGATTTCCATTTGTAATGATAGCAAAAAAAAGCGGGCTCAACGCCCGCTTTTTCATTCTCAAGGGAATCCGTTTCTATGCCTTCTTCGGAGGTTTCAGCAATATAGCCGCCAGAACCAGTCCGGCAGCCGCTAATACCGCTGTCGGATAAAATGCAAACGT
>JQOA01000163.1 GCA_000753945.1 Smithella sp. D17
GGAAAATGTGGTCAGCAAAGAAGTCTTTGCCAAATTCGAACACTTCATGGAACACAAGGGTCTGCTGGTTTCATTCCTGCTTTTTCTGATTCCCGGTTTCCCCAAGGATTATTTATGTTATATAATGGGCGTCAGCCTCATTCCCACGGGAACTTTCATCATAATTTCCACGGCCGGACGCCTCTTCGGCACAATTATGCTTTCTGCTACCGGAGCCTTCGCCAGTAATGGACAGTACTCTTTTTTAACTATTTTTCTGATTATAGGTGTGGCAATTTTTATCGCGGCCTATTATTACCATGATAAACTGATCGAAATACTCAAGAAAAGAAAAGCGCAGTAGTCTTCTGTATTAATGACAGTCCACATATAAATTGATTTTAAATATTCCGTTTGTCCAGTACCCTTGCAATTTTCCCTTTCTGGCGCGGAATACTTTTTGATTCAACCAGCCGGACATCAACATTAATGCCTGTTACCGATGCTATGCGTTTTTTAATCGCTTCCAGAAAAGACCTCTGCTTCTGTAATTCCAGAGAAAATATTTTGTCTGTAACCTCAACAACAACTTCCAGATTGTCCATCGCACCTTTTCTTTCCACAACAATCAGATAAGGCGTTTCGCCCTGCGCCACGCTGAAAAGCGCATCTTCGATCTGCGAAGGATACACGTTCACGCCTCTGATGATAAGCATGTCGTCGGAACGCCTGGCAATCTTTTTCATGCGCGCCAGAGTGCGACCACATTCACACGGAGCGTAATCAAGACTGGTAATGTCACCAGTCCGGTAACGGATCATCGGAAAAGCTTCTCTGGTCAGCGTTGTCAGAACCAGTTCACCCTCACTTCCTAAAGGCAGGACATCTCCCGTTTCAGGATCAATAATTTCCGGAAGGAAAGCATCTTCATAAATATGCATGCCTTTTTTACACAGACATTCACCGGCGACACCGGGACCTATCAGTTCGGAAACTCCGTAATTATCGGTTGCACTCAGCAACAATCTGCTTTCAATTTCTTCGCGCATCTTTTCCGACCATGGTTCTCCTCCGAACAGCCCGACTTTCAAAGAAAGCGATTTCGGATCAATACCCAATTGCTCAATACGATCCGCCAGAGCAATGGCGTAGCTGGAGGTACTGACCAGCACCGTGGTTTTATAATCCTGCATGATCATAATCTGTTTATCCGTATTGCCGGTACCCATCGGAATGACCGAAGCGCCGATGGCTTCCGCACCGTAATGCACTCCGAAGGCTCCGGTAAAAAGACCGTAGCGAAAAGTTATCTGCACCACGTCATCATGGGTTACACCGGCGGCTGTCATAAAACGCGCCGCCAGATTGGACCAGATTTTTATGTCGTTCTTCGTATAACCCATCACTATCGGCTTGCTGGTGGTGCCTGAGGAGGAATGAATGCGCACAACCTCTCTGAGCGGCACAGCAAACATTCCGTAAGGGTAATTAACCCGCAGATCGTCTTTCACGGTGAAAGGCATCCTGGTCAAATCAGACAAGGAACGGATATCTTCCGAAATTATGCCTGCGTCATTAAATATTTTCCGGTAATGAGTGACATTCTTGTAAACCCTGTTGACTGTGGCCTGAATCCTTTCCAGCTGTAGTTGTTCAAGCTCATCACGCGACATACACTCATGAGTTTTATCCCAGATATTCATAAATAACCTCCCCAAACATTATCTTTCCCATATCTCTTTTTTATCTTTGCCCAGATACGCCCTCTGAACTTCTTTATTATCGAGTAATTCGGCGGCCGTGCCCTCCAAAATCATGTGGCCGTTATCCAACACATAGCCGCGATGGGCCATTTTCAGAGCCGCCCGCGCGTTTTGCTCGACCAGTAAGACCGTTGTCTTCTTCTATCTGGGGAAAAAACTGGCCGAAGGAACACCGCGGCAGANNAGACCGTTGTCTTCTTCTCTCTGGACAGGTTTTCAATAACCCGGAAAATTTCCTGAGTTATAATTGGCGCAAGTCCCATGGACGGCTCATCAAGAAGCATCAGTTTCGGCCTGGCCATAAAAGCCCTGCCGATGGCGAGCATTTGCTGTTCTCCCCCCGACAATGTTCCGGCAAGCTGTTTTCGCCTTTCCCGGAGAAGGGGAAACAAATCATAGACCATCTCTTTATTTTTTTTCACTTTATCACCACCACCCAGCATTTTATGATGCAGATAAGCGCCGAGTTCCAGATTGTCCTCTACTGAAATGGGTTTGAAGACCTGTCTGCCCTCCGGAACCTGGGAAATGCCCATCCGGACAATCTGGTGCACGGCAAGATTATTTATTGGAAGATCGTTAAACAAAATCTCTCCGCTGCGGGGAGGCACTACGCCGGAC
>JQOA01000164.1:0-875 GCA_000753945.1 Smithella sp. D17
CCCTCAGCGCGCGGCCGATTCTGGATTGGAATAAATTGATGGATAATAACATTACGGCCAAAGTAAAAACCCAGACCAGATAATAATTGTTCCAATCATTGTCAAAAATCAGAGAGCCGATATGAAGATTCGGTATTCCGGATAATCCTGAAGGTCCTCCGGTAAAATCAACGGTTTCGTTGAAAATGATATACATGATGATGCCGAAGCCAAGCGTAGCCATTGCCAGATAATGTCCCTTAAGTTTTAAAATGGGAAAGCCGATAACAAAAGCCAGGGCTCCGGCACAAAAAGCAGCAAGAATAATTATCAGAAAGGGATCTACCGGAAATCTGGTTGTGATTATACCGGAAATATAAGCTCCCATGCCGAAAAAGGCGGCGTGTCCCAGTGATATCTGCCCGGCATATCCCATCAGGAGATTCAGACCCACGGCCAGCATGGTATTGATGCCGACAAAAACAAGCACATTTAAAAGATAATTACCTTTTAAAAAAAACGGCGCAGTGAGCACTGCTGCCGCGAAAATTAAAAAAATAAGTATTTGTTGCTTTTTTTCCGTCATGATATTTAATTTCTTTCAGGCTCAAATTATTTTGGGGCTGAAAATTACAGAATTTCTTAAGTTAAAACCTTTCCGTCTCTTTTTTCGTAAACAATCCTTCCGGCCGGATAAAGAGTATTAACAGCAAAATGATAAAGGCAATTGCGTCTTTGTAGCTGGCAGAGATATAACCGGCGCCTAAAGATTCCAATAAACCGAGCAAAAGGCCTCCCATCACAGTACTCAAACCGCTGCTCATTCCGCCGATAATCACCGCGCAAAAACCTTTCAGACCGAGCATGACGCCGACATCATAGGAAGTCATGGTCAG
>JQOA01000164.1:901-1140 GCA_000753945.1 Smithella sp. D17
GAACTGATGGCAAACGATAGCAAAACCATATTTTTAACATTGATGCCGACTAATCCGGCCGCCTGCGAATTATAAGCGCAGGCACGCATGGCCTTACCGGCAATGCTGTAATTAAAAAATATTCTGCCGGCAATAATGGTTAAAACAGTTACGGCAAAAATCCAAAGATGTTGGGGAAGAATAGTTGCGCCGGCGATATAAATAGGATCGTTACCGGAGAAAGCAGGCAAAGCATGAGT
>JQOA01000165.1 GCA_000753945.1 Smithella sp. D17
ACAGAAAAAAGCACTACGGCGCGGGAAGAATCGAATAAATATTTTTTCGAAGTCGATCGCAAAGCAAATAAAGTTGAAATCAGCAAAGCAGTCGAGAAACTGTTTAAAGTCAAGGTTGCTGATGTCTGTGTTATAAACGTTTTAGGAAAGAAGAAGAGAATGGGCCGGATTGTGGGGCAAAAGAGTTCCTGGAAAAAAGCGATCGTAACCCTCGCCGCCGGTAATCGTATTGAAATTGCCGAAGGCGTATAAGAAATAGTTTAAGGATTAAGCTAATGGGAATTATCAAGTATAAACCAACATCACCGGGTAGAAGATTTCAGAGTGTTTCTGATTTTGCAGAGATTACTTCTTCTGAACCGGTAAAAAGCCTGTTGAAGCCCTTGAAGAGGACAGGCGGTCGCAATTGCCATGGTAGAATTACATCCCGGTTTATTGGCGGTGGTCATAAGCGTAAATATCGAGTAATAGATTTTTGCCGTAACAAGACGGATATTCCCGCTAAGGTTGCCGCAATTGAATATGATCCGAACAGGTCGGCAAGAATCGCTCTGCTCAATTACCGTGATGGTGAAAAAAGATACATTGTCGCTCCGGCGCAGATCAATGTGGGAGATGTTCTGGTCAGCGGTGATAAAGCTGATATTAAACCGGGCAATGCCGTTCCGTTGAAATATATTCCTTTGGGATCGTTGATTCATAATGTTGAATTAAAAGTTGGTCGCGGCGGACAATTGATCAGATCCGCCGGAGCGTATGGTCAGTTAATGGCCAAAGAAGGAAGTTATGCTCAGGTTCGGCTTCCGTCGGGTGAAGTGCGCAAAATATTTATTGAGTGCATGGCAACAATCGGGCAAGTGGGAAACAACGAACATGAAAACATTAGTCTCGGTAAAGCCGGA
This sequence comes from Smithella sp. D17, assembly GCA_000753945.1. GTDB lineage: Bacteria > Desulfobacterota > Syntrophia > Syntrophales > Smithellaceae > Smithella. The sequence continues at coordinate 903 of JQOA01000165.1, forward strand.
CGAAAGCGGTGGTTAGGGAAAAAGCCGCATAATCGCGGTGTCGTAATGAACCCGGTTGATCATCCGATGGGCGGTGGAGAAGGTAAGTCGTCAGGCGGCAGGCATCCCTGCACACCATGGGGTGTGCCGACAAAGGGTCATAAAACACGAAAAAACAAGAGTACTGA
>JQOA01000166.1 GCA_000753945.1 Smithella sp. D17
CCAGCTATTTCAATCCACGTGCCTGCGTGAGGCACGACAAAACCGTACGGGCTCTCCATCTATATGCACAGTATTTCAATCCACGTGCCTGCGTGAGGCACGACCAGGTCCTCCGCTCTCTCCCGTAGGAGCGTGTAATTTCAATCCACGTGCCTGCGTGAGGCACGACTAATCCGTCTCGATGAGCCGGGCCTTGTATAAATTTCAATCCACGTGCCTGCGTGAGGCACGACTTCGATCGGTGATACGGTAACAATAGATTCTTATTTCAATCCACGTGCCTGCGTGAGGCACGACGATGCAAAAACCACTTGTTTTTTACACGCGTTATTTCAATCCACGTGCCTGCGTGAGGCACGACCTGGTGTATCCGACCGGACCGTGCAAGAGTACATAATTTCAATCCACGTGCCTGCGTGAGGCACGACTTTACCTCACATGCCCTGTATGCGGGCATGAGTGATTTCAATCCACGTGCCTGCGTGAGGCACGACTACTGATCGCGATGAATGTCACGGCGACCAGATGATTTCAATCCACGTGCCTGCGTGAGGCACGACGCTCCCGTTTGGATCGTTGCATCACATTCACCAATTTCAATCCACGTGCCTGCGTGAGGCACGACGGGGTCGGGCGTGGTGCCTGCACCCGCGTTCCTTATTTCAATCCACGTGCCTGCGTGAGGCACGACGTTCCCGGCCTCGGGGACGCTCTGGGTCGGGATCATTTCAATCCACGTGCCTGCGTGAGGCACGACAACTCTCCGTTTCTCCCTTTCAAGTAGGGAGACATTTCAATCCACGTGCCTGCGTGAGGCACGACGGGATCCCGACTTGGCTTGGCATGATCATCCAGGATTTCAATCCACGTGCCTGCGTGAGGCACGACGGGTCGGGTCATTACTCCACCTCGCCCTCGCGGATATTTCAATCCACGTGCCTGCGTGAGGCACGACAAAGAGGCCTCGAAATACTGGTCGCGGTGGCAAATTTCAATCCACGTGCCTGCGTGAGGCACGACAGGGCACCTCCACCGTATCCCCCCAGCTTAAGATTTCAATCCACGTGCCTGCGTGAGGCACGACTGTAAGAGGAAGGCTAATTCCTAATCGGTTAATGTATTTCAATCCACGTGCCTGCGTGAGGCACGACAACCGACTCTTTGTGTTGAACCGGCTATTCAGGTTATTTCAATCCACGTG
>JQOA01000167.1 GCA_000753945.1 Smithella sp. D17
CAGCGGAATTGCCAGTCCGAGTTAATGCGGTTGTTCTGCTCGTTGTTGCCTTGTTTCCTCATCAGGGATCGTATCCGCCGCTTCGTACCCTTCTCTTGTAACTTGGAAGATTTCACCTTTGTGTCCAACGTCCATAATGTATCTCCGCCGCTGGAGGTCCTCTACGCCACCGACCCAAAGAGCGACAATACGGGGAGATTGATCAGGAATCATCTGTTTGCCACCAACTTGAATTGTTTGACCTCCGAAACTTTTATGACACATAATATGGCCGTCGCCAGAAGCAGCGACTTTTAGAATTGCCGTCGCTTCTGCTGATAATTCTGTGGACGTCGACTTGATTTTCGGGACTGTCACGACACCATCGATTCCTTCACGCCAATCGACCAAATTATGAGCAATAGGCAATGCACGAACAATCTCCCTGAGTGCCTCAAGGGAGGTTTTCGGTTTCTTCCACACATAGGTCTTTAGCAACTCTGGTATCTCTCCTACATTGCCTTCAGCATCAACGAACTGCAATGTAATGATAGCAAATCGCTCGCCCTTCGCCCTCTTTTCTTGGATTGCATAGTTAATCTCAGTTTCCAGATATCCTTCATCCTTAAACGAAGGTGTGATGAAAAACACAACTCCACAAGAGTCCTTCATGCCTTGTAGAAGTCCACGCTCAAGAGGGGTCCCGGCCGGCATCGCATCTTCATCGAGCCATGGGTCATACCCGAGTAATTGAAGAGTATTCCTGAAGTCAGAAACTTTGTCTTTGTCGATCCCCTTGTGGCTCAAAAACACTTTCTTCGCATCGGTCGCAGCCATATCCATCTCCTTTCCACAGATAATGCAGAAGTGTCGATCATATCGTGTAACTTTAATTGTCTCGTTGCAGCATGGAAATCTTAGAACATCAAGCGCGTCATCGGTCTCCATAGGGGGAGCACCAACCTGCGGAAGGTCGGTTTTCATATCAATTTTAAGGAAACCGCCAGAAGCTTTTTTCATTTCATGTTCGAGCTTTTTCAACTCAGGGCTAAGAACAACACCGGTAGATACAGCTTGGATATACTCGACTTGATCTTGTGTATACCAGCAGTCATGTCCTTTGTTACCACAGTATGGACAGAATGAAATAGGTTCTTCGCTGCCTTCGCCAAAGCGCACCTTAAATCGTTGAGCACAAGACGGGCATTCCTGAGAAAGGTAGCCGTCGGAATCAGTAGGGAAGTTTATTTTCACGATTTTACTCCTGCATTATCCCTCACATAGCAGA
>JQOA01000168.1:0-1301 GCA_000753945.1 Smithella sp. D17
CCCGTTCGCATAGCCCCCAAGGCAGTAACATTCTTTTTTAAAGTGGTCAGTTCGGAATCCACTACCGCCATCTTTGCATCCATTTTTTCGTCCATTTTCTGGTTTAATTCCGAACGGAGCGCCCTCAGGTCTTGCGTAGAAGCGCAGCCCGCAATGAACAAGGCCAAAACAGCTAAAAAGAGATAGATATAATTTTTCAATTTTTCACCTCTTTCAATTATGATTAAGGGGTAACAACGAAATGGGCGCGTCTATTCTTATCCCAGGCTTCTTCATTATTATTAGGATCCAAAGGACGCTCCTCGCCATAGCTAACCGTTTTTATTATTGATTCTTGAATGCCTAAATTAATGAGATATTTCTTTGTCTCTTGGGCTCGTTTTTGCCCCAGGGCCATGTTGTATTCGGCAGTTCCTCTTTCATCGCAGTGTCCTTCAACCACGATTGAGGAAATTCTGTGCTTTAGTAAGTAATCGGCATTGGTCTTAAGAATTTCGCGGGCGTCGGGGCGGATGCTGGAACTGTCGTAATCGAAATTGATATCGCTAATGGGTGATTTTGCTGTTGCTTCCATAAGGGAAGACTGTTCATTAGCGGTTTCCTTGATATTAGGAGTATCAGTGGGGGCAGCAGTGCTGTCGCTTTGTTTTGTAGTGTCGGTTGGTATTTGTGCCGGTGTTGGCGCGGGCGCAACTTGTTGTTCCTGCGCAGAGCCGCTTGTAACTACCGATTTTTTTTCGGCGCAGCCGGTAAAGATTGTCAGACTGCATATAAGTACAACAAAAACTCCTAATAAGGTTAGATTCTTTTTCATAATTATTGTTCCTCCTTTTTCAGTGTCTTTATATACGGCAAATTCCATAAAATGATCTTTCTTTCTCTGGCGGTGCATCTGCTTGTTATCACCATTATTCTCGTTTCCATACCGACAACATCAAGGCATTTAACCTTTGGACCGGCATATTCCGTCCAGCTTGTGGGTTCCGAAGTTATCCTGCCCAATAATAATTCTTCTTTGCTGAAAGAGATCCTGAAAACCAACGAAGCAGCAAACCCGGTAATAATAAAGCGGAAAATTACCAGCAACGTTTTCACTCCAGCAAAAAATCAAGAAATTAGTAAATTGAATATTGAAAAAGCTGTCAGTGCCATTAGACAGACCCATCGTGATAAACCTGACACATCAACTCTCGCCTCGGCCGCAAGCCAGACGAAAATATCAGAATCGGAAATTAACGCGCAAACAAAGGAATATATCGGAGTTGTCTGGTCAAGAGTTAAAAAAAACTGGACGATGCCGC
>JQOA01000168.1:1340-1658 GCA_000753945.1 Smithella sp. D17
CTTTGATGCCCAAGGAAAACATCGAAACAATTATTGATGTTAAAATTTCACGCAGCGGAACATTGGAATATGTTGGTTTCGAAAAACGTTCCGGTAACCGTTATTTTGACGATTCCGCTCTTCGTGCAGTTAAAAAATCAAGTCCCTTTCCACCATTGCCATACTGGATTATGGACAAGAATATCGAAATCGGCATCCGTTTTCATTCGGAAGAATTACGCTGATACTTGAAAAAATATCGAGACGGTTATTGATATCAGATCACCGAAGTGAAATACACGAAAGGTAACGTTCGCTCTAATGAAAAAATTCTATTTA
>JQOA01000169.1:0-582 GCA_000753945.1 Smithella sp. D17
CGGCGCCAACCGTTTCCTGCACGCCGGCATCAAAGGTCACAAGGAAATGCTTTTCGCTCAGTTGCTTAAATTCATCAATGCCGGAAATTTAATTTTAGGTGTCTGTAACGGCTTTCAGTTGATGATCAAACTCGGATTACTTCCGGCGCTGGAGGGCAATTACGGCAGGCAGAGCGCTACCCTGACCTATAATGACTCCGGACGTTTTGAAGACCGCTGGGCTTATCTGAAAGCAAACGCGCAAAGCCCCTGTATTTATACGAAAGGTATTGATATATTGTATTTGCCTGTCCGGCACGGCGAAGGTAAATTTATCCCGGAAAGTTCTTCCATTCTTCAGCAAATCGAAAAGAAAAATCTTTTGGCGCTCCAATACTGCTCCAAAAGCGGCCAGCCGGCCGGCAACTATCCGGCCAATCCGAACGGATCAGTAAATGCCATTGCCGGAGTGTGTAACGAATCCGGCCGGCTTTTCGGCCTGATGCCTCATCCCGAAGCTTATCTGTACCGGACAAATCATCCACGCTGGACCAGGGAAGAACTGCCGGAAGAAGGACAAGGTCTGGCAATTTTTCGTAACGC
>JQOA01000169.1:616-1482 GCA_000753945.1 Smithella sp. D17
CGCAGCAAAGAATTTAAATAATAATTATTTCTTGCGTCTGTAGTATTGAATTTCACCGGGTGCATCTATAATTTGCTTAAATTCTCTCTCGGCGGCGGCAGTTGCGGCCGGATTGGTGTGGTCTACAATAATCTGACGCACAGTATCCTCGTCGATAAAATTGAGGTCACTTTCTTTCAGTTGCAGCAAAGTCAGCACTTGCCCAGTCTCTTTCGTGGAGACGACAAAAATAACCTTTTCGTACCATTTATCATAAAATTCATCGAGAGTAAAACTGATATCGCCTCTCCAGGGATCGGCCAGAAATATGTGCCCTTTATAGATTCCTCTAAAAACGACAAAATGACGGTAATCGAAAATTTTTATAGGAATTATACACGGCGTGTTCAGCGTTTTTAAATCTTCCAGGTCAACTTTGTAGCCATTTCCCTCGTAACCCAGTACCTTGACGAACTTTTTCATGTCCAGAAGAGAAAAAGCCTGGCGTTTCGTTATCTGCTCGATATCACCGTAACGGATAAGCCCCTGAATAACCTGTTTTTCGGTAAAATTTTCCCCGAGATAAAAATTGAGAAGAATAGCAAGTGCGGCAGAACCACAACTGAAATCATAGCTTTGTTTAATGAGATGAGTTTTTTTGATTTCCGAAAGAGGATCCACATAAGCCCGTATATAACCGGGTCCGGGTCCGGGACTGGGAAGATTGATTTCCGATTTTGGCTGATCCCTAAGAGTATAAATACTACCGGTAAAGCCTACCACAATTGCAAATATGGCGGCGATTACTAATGCTCCCATAAAGAGAGCCACCTCCTGTTATTTTAGATAATTCATTTTAGGGTAATTTCCCCAGCATGACCTTCGGC
>JQOA01000170.1 GCA_000753945.1 Smithella sp. D17
CTTCTTCAACTTTATAAAAATTCATCAATTTAATAACAAGTTGTTATTATTGATTATATTAGATTGTATAGCATTTGGCACTCTCCTTGCAATGTATTATAATCATGAAACCAAGTGATTTACGCAGACCGTTTAGAAAGGTGTGAACAGCATGAAGATTGCTCTGTCAATATGGAAAGATTGTATCTCCACTGTTTTTGATGCGGCGGATCAATTATTGATTTTTGAACCTGACGGAACAAGCGGATACAACAAGAGAACAACCATCAAATTGATCTCTACCGATGTGAAGGAACGGGCCAACGAATTGAAAGATCAGCAAATTGATGTTTTGATTTGCGGAGCAATTTCGCGTCCCCTTGAAACGCTGCTCATTTCTTTGGACATACGGGTTTTTGCTTTTGTCCGGGGTCAGGTTGAAGAAGTGTTGGCTGCCTATAAAAGCAACAGCCTGGAGCAGGCTGTTTTTACCCTGCCCGGTTGCCGGAGGCGAATGGCGGGAGCCGGCCGCAACAGAATGCGCGGATCGCGTTGCCCCTGGAGATAAAAATATAGTGACACAAATATTCTAAGGTTACATGTTAAATGCTGAAGATATTAGAAAGCATAAAAAGATATCGCAACATCCTTACGATTGCTCTTTCGCTGATCGGTATAGGGTTGATGGCTTATTATGATTACTGTGACACGACATGCAGTTATCTTAAANNCTTAAAGGTGATATTTTCGGGATCGATCTTAAATGGGTTGGAATCTTTTATGTGTCAGTCGTTATCGCATTTGCGGTATTTAATCAGTCTTCTTTTATGCGGGCACTGTTGGCTTTTGGATTGGGAGTTGAAATTCACCTGTATGCATTTCAAGTGCAAAACGAAGTTTATTGTCCTTTCTGTCTGGCATTTTCGGCAACGTTGATTCTGTCTTTCTTGATTAATTATGAGATACCTTCAGCATGGCGGGAAAAACGCAGTCGAATGTGGCTGTATTTTCCTGGGGAGGTAAGTTTCCCGATGTTTAAATTAAACAAGCTACCTTTACTGCTGTTTAGCTTATTAGGATATTTGACAATTTTAGTGACTTTTTCCGGTTCAGTTGCGCCTGCCTATGGGCAGAATCCGATCAATGAAATTCCTTCGCTAGGCAAGGGCGCTTATGAAATTACATTATTTACTGACTATTTTTGTTCACCGTGCCGGCGTATTGATATAAAAGCCGAACCTTTGTTGAAGGAATGGCTGGCAGACGGCAATGTCAAAATAACTTTTGTTGATGTGCCTATTTCCAGGGTCACACCGATATATGCCAAGTATTATCTTTACTCGACAAACGCAAATTCCGACGCAAGCAATTTATTGCATGTTAGAAAAAAATTTTTTGATGCCGCACAGGATAAAAATATCAGAGAAGAAAAGACCCTTCTCTCATATATGAAAGATAACAATATTTCATGGAAATCGATGGATGAAAAATCAGTTTTTTTATTGCTCAGTGCGAAAATCAGAGAAAATAATATTAAAGCTACACCAACCTGCGTGATTAGGTATCCTGGAAAGGACATTAAAACATTCATTGGCGATGAAGAAATCTGGAATGGGTTAACGGAATTAAAAAAGAATTTGGCCAAAATAAAAAAATGACTTTAGAGATCTTGTTTCAGGAAAAAGATTAAGGAGGAAAATACATTGAATCAGTACATCCCTAAAAAACTTTTTTTCACCAAAGGCGTCGGCACGCACAAAGAGCAACTTCATTCTTTCGAATTGGCACTGCGTGATGCCGGTATCGAAAAATGTAATCTTGTCCAGGTTTCGAGTATTTTACCTCCTCACTGCAAGATTATCTCCAGAACGGAAGGCCTGAAAAAACTTTTGCCGGGCGCCATTACTTTTTGCGTGATGAGCCGCTGCTGCAGCAACGAACCGCACCGTCTGATTTCCGCGTCCGTCGGTTGCGCGATTCCCGTCGATAAAAGAACTTACGGTTACATCAGCGAGCACCACGCTTTCGGATACACGGAAAGACAAACAGGAGATTACGCCGAGGATCTGGCAGCAGCTATGCTGGCTTCGACGCTGGGCATTGATTTCAATGTAGATGAAAGTTGGGACGAAAAAAAAAAGTTGTTCAAGATTAGCGGCAAAATAGTCGGCACACGTAATACGACACAATCGAGCGTGCTAAAGAGCGGTAAAT
>JQOA01000171.1 GCA_000753945.1 Smithella sp. D17
TGAAGGCCCATATTTTAGTAATTGATGACGACGCGGTTGCCTGTGAGTTTTTGCAGGAAGCTCTTTCGCTTGATGGCTATGAAGTAAAAGCCTATACATCAGCTAAAGAAGCTTTAAAGCAAGACCTCTCCCGGTATGATCTGCTGATGTCCGATATTCGTATGCCTGAAATGGATGGTTTGCAATTTCTAGGTGAAGTGCACAAAAAGTGGCCGGATTTGCCGGTTATCCTCATGACCGCTTATGGTTCTCTGGAAACGACAATGGAGGCTATAAGTCTGGGCGCCTGGGATTACATCAGCAAACCATTCTCACCTGAAGATTGCCGGTCTATTGTAAAAAAAGTATTGGAAGTCAGGGAGCTTCGGGAAAAACGGCTGAAACTTGATTTATCTGAAACAGACAAAGGACAAGAGTTGCTGGGGTCATCCGCACCAATGGTAGAATTTTATAAACAGATCGCTCGTGTCGCCGATGCCTCTGCCAGTGTTTTAATTGAAGGTGAAAGCGGAACAGGAAAAGAATTGACTGCCCGATCTTTACACAACATGTCTTCAAGGCGGGACAAACCTTTTGTTGTAGTTCATTGCGGGGCTATTCCCGATAATTTGCTGGAATCGGAATTGTTCGGATACGAGAAAGGAGCGTTTACCGGCGCCAGTCATCAGCATGTCGGATTACTGGAATCAGCTGAAGGCGGAACAGTTTTTCTCGACGAAATTACAGAGATGTCCACTGCCCTGCAAGGTAAGTTTTTACGGTTCATGCAAAATGGTGAAATAAGGAAAATCGGCAGTCACGAAGTTCATCACGTTGCTGTACGCGTGGTTGCCGCAGCAAATAAAAATATTGATCAGGAAGTAGATGCCGGCCGTTTTCGTCTGGATTTGTTATATAGATTTATCGTACGCTTGCGTGTTCCGCCTTTGAGAGAGCGTAAAGACGATATTCCTTTGCTTATTGAATCAATGCTAAAAAAATTCGGATATGCCAATGTACGCATTTCCGTAGAAGCGATGGAATTACTTATGTCTTATGATTGGCCGGGCAACGTGCGGGAAATGGAAAACATGCTCCAGCAAACACTTCTACTGTCTCCTTTCGCAGTTATCCTGCCGGAAAATCTGCCGGTACGTTTTCAGCAGCAACAAGAGCTTGTCAAAAGTGACGCTTCGTATGAGCTCTCACCACTGGAAATTGCCGAAAGAGATAAAATTCTGCAAACCCTTCAGGCGACTCTCTGGAACCAGTCAAAGGCGGCTCAGATTCTGGATATTGATCGCAAAACATTACGCTTGAAAATTCGCCGTTACGGCTTAGTCAGCGGAAAAAATCCATCACTAAAAAACCCTTAAAATATTACGATCAGCCATTATTGCAAGACAAAAAAGATGACTTTCTACGCTGGGGAAGTATTTTCCTGCTGGGCTATCGGAAGATTAAGAACAACTGAAGTGCCCTGTCCCGACGTACTTTTTATTTCCATTGTGCCGCCATGGACTTTGATTATGTCACGAACGATAGCCAGCCCCAATCCACGCATACCTTCATTCTGTCTTGTACTGAAAAACGGTTCGCATACCTTTTCCACCACATCAGGTGTCATTCCCACGCCTGTATCGCTAATGATTATCGACTCAAAATTTTTGGGGAAAAGATTTTTAACCGATATGCTGATTGCTCCCCCTAGCGGCATTGCTTCAAAAGCATTTTGAATTATATTCATAAATGCGGTTTGAATACGATAACGGTCCACGTATAAAGGTTTAACCTCCTCATCAATATTCACTTTTATTTTTACTTTGTTTTTTTGCATAAAAGGTTCGACAAGAGGCAATGTCTCATTTAAAATTTGTTGAACATTCAAGACTTCAAAATGTGGTTCCGGAAGGCGCGTGGCTCTGCGCACATTTTGAATTACATTGTCCAATCGTTGAGTTTGTTGCACAATTAAATTAAGTTTATGGGCCACATCCGGCGGCCAGTCCCCTCTTTCCAAAAGAAGTTTGGATAATCCTCCGATGGAGTGAAGCGGCGTACCCAAATCATGAGCCAGGTTAGCTGTCAACTGACCCAAGGCAGTTAATTGTTTCAAATCAGTAACCTGTTTTTGCAGTTGAACAACCTTGAGCGTCTCTTCACGAACACGGTCTTCCAGATGTTTGTTCAGTTCCAGGTTTCTGTTCATTACATCCTGAATTTCATCAGCCATAATGTTGAAGTGCTTGGATATCTGTCCCCATTCATCACTGTGAACAACGGGAATCCGGTTTATATATTGTCCTTTTTGAAATTCATCGATCGTCTGAATAATCACTTTAAGCGGTTTGTCGATTATCCAGCGATAACTCAATCCCAAAACAAGAAGAATGAAAATTAATAATCCGATGCTGCTGAAAACAAGCAGTTGTCGGGTCCTTTTCATGATTTCGGCATTCGCGCGCGAAAAACCAATAAGGCCCACAACGATATGTGAACCCTTTGTGTTTTCCGAAACAGGATAAAGCAAACCCAGTGCCGGACCGCTTTCCGTTTCTATTCTAACATAACGCACCTTGGCATCTGCATTGACTACAGCAACAATATTATCCGGCCATTCATATTGTACCCGGCTTGCACCGGCAACGTAATCAACATTGCCATGATTGGTATCAAAAATATCAATTCTTGCCAGACGCACATCGGTTTGAATGAAGTCTTTAAGAGCTGAGTCAAGGGCACGAAGTCCCCGCTTTGTTGGAAAATACTGATAAAAGGTGCTGATTGTATCGGCCACACCTTCAAGCCTTTTGGCGTGTTGATCGACCAATATTCTATCCAGAGCGGTAAGTTGAACAACACCCCAAATGGCCATAGTTAAAGCAAGACCAACTACAGTTAATGCCACCAGTCTTACTCGCACTGTCAGGTTATTGTTATAAATGATTATCCTGTCGAAGATTTTCTTAAACATGATTTATTTATATCAAAAATAAAATCAATTAACCAGTGACAAACAAAAAGAAGGGACAGGTAAAACCTGTCCCTTCTTTCAAAGCACATAAAGTTTTTACAACCTTATTTTACAGCGGGAGCTGCTTCTTCAACCTTCTCTTCAGCTTTCTTTGCTGCTTTCTTTACTTTCTTTTT
>JQOA01000172.1:0-2179 GCA_000753945.1 Smithella sp. D17
GTCGGAGATAGCTTGCGTGAAATTACCTTGTTTCCTGAAAAAATTACCACGGTTGAAATATTCTTCTGCAGTGCCAGCAGGAATATCGGCGATATTTTGAGTGGAAGTATCGCTGGTTTCAGCAAAAATTGATGGCGCAGACAACAAAAATATCAGAGATAAGCTTATAAATAATAATTTTTTATTCATACATTAATCCTCTCAACTTTATTTATGTTGTTTTTTCCCAAGCTGTGGTAAACACAAAACAAAAATTATTAATATTGTCAAGTTAATTATTCTGATAGGCTATTTTTTAGGTAATCTTAACTATGACAGGTGTATTTGTGAAATATAATTCATAATCTTAAAGGAGATAGTTTATGAAAGAAGTTTCAGGCTACAAAGAAATTGTTCCCGGGAAGAAATGGTTTGCAACGCTTGTTACACGTATTTTTTTCTTCTTCATCGGGATGGGTATGCAGACTGCCTATCGCATAGATCCCGACGTGAAAAAAGAAGTGGATAGCTGGCCGGAGACGTTTTCATTCTGTATGACGGTAGTTGGTGGTCCAAGCATGCTCATGCTTAAAAAAGCCGGTTCCTTTCAATATCTGGGTGAAAAAGAAGCCTTCTATTGCGATGTCGAGATGTGTTTCAAAAATATCACCTTTGCCTATCTTATTATGACCGGTCGTATCAGCGTTCCCAATGCTGTTTACCATAATCGTCAGTTTGTAAAAGGCGACCTAAGTTACGGGATGTCGATAATAAGGGTATTGAACATTGTGCAGACTCTTTTACTGCCGAATTTCCTGGCTCGCTTTTATATAAAAGAAGTGCCGAAACTTACTTTCAGGAAAGTAGTCAATCGTGCCATTACCTATTTTAATATAAGCTATGGCGCAATTAAATAAGATCGTAATAAACCAGGAAGGAGACAGATATGCTATTCAAAAAAAATGTTGTAATACCTGAATATTATGAATTTTTTAATTCTGTAAAAATTATTTCAGGATATAAGGCACTGGAAACCATACCTTTTGAACTTAGCCGTCTTGGCGCTAAAAGGCCTATTATTATTACCGATAAAGGTGTGGCGCAGGCCGGTCTTATAAAACATGTGGTTGATAGTTTCAGTGGTACGGATACAGTGATTGGCGCTGTCTTCGATGAGACGCCTCAGGATTCATCCAATGTCGTCGTCAATCAGATTGCCTCTATATACAGAGCTAATAATTGTGATTCCATAATTGCCGTAGGTGGCGGTTCTGCAATTGATACAGCCAAGGGTGTTAATATAGTCATTACCGAAAACTCGGATGATCTACTTAAATTTATGGGCAATTACCGCCTGAACAAACCAATGAAACCTTTTGTAGTTATTCCCACCACAGCAGGGACCGGTTCCGAGGTGACCATGGTGGCTGTCATCGCCAATCCGGAAAAGAATGTTAAAATGGCATTTACATCGGATTTGCTTCTGCCGAAATTTGCTGTTCTCGATCCCCGCATGACTGCGAGCATGCCGCCGAAGATTACAGCTGCCACAGGAATGGATGCCCTTACTCATGCGGTTGAAGCTTTTATCGGAACGCAAAAAAATCCGGTAAGCGATGCGTTTGCTGCCGCGGCAATGGAATTGATCCGCGATAATATCAAAACGGCAGTAACGGATGGAGGCAACAAGGATGTTCGTCTGGCCATGGCTAATGCCGCATTGTTGGCAGGGCTGGCTTTTTCCAATTCGATGGTTGGTATCGTTCATGCAACTGCCCATGCTACCGGAGGCGTCTGTCATGTGCCGCATGGAATAGCTAATTCAATCTTACTACCCTGTGGTTTGGAATTTTACATCGGTAAATCGCCAAAAACTAAAGAATATATTGAAAGTTTATTACTGCATGTAGCAGGTCCGGAGGTCTATGTGCAGACGCCTTCTGTAGAAAGGGCTGCTAAAGCAGTTACGGCAATTAGAAATATTACCGGTGAACTGAATAAATTATGCGGATTACCTGTGCGTCTGTCTGAGGCCGGTGTAACTGAGGATAAATTGGAGAGCATTGCCAAGACAGCGCTAAATGATGGAGCGATATCGTTCAGTCCGGTGGAAGTAAGCTTTGCGGAAGCATTAGGCGTTTTGAAAGCTGCTTATTAACATTGACGAACCCGTAAAAAGTTCAAATGTCGTCATACCGGC
>JQOA01000172.1:2242-2630 GCA_000753945.1 Smithella sp. D17
ACAAAATGTGAAAATTCCGACTTTTTACGAGACCATCAACATTGGAAATCTACATAATTTCTCTATATATCTTCCATTCGTTGCCTGTTTTTTTCAGTTCCAGGGTCTTCTTGCCTTTACTATTGAGGATTGAAGAACTGTAATATTGGATGAATGATGCCTTGGCCGTGTTGTCGTCCACGGATATTTGTAAAAATTCGATGCGAATTCTTATATTATCGCTGTTTTGGCGTATTGTAGTCTTATAAGAAACCCACTCGCTCAGATTCATCCCTTTTGACTGGAAATTTGATGCATAACAGCTGCGGTAAGTTTTCATATTTCCTGATTTCCAACTGGTAACCCATTTATTTACTAAATTTCGTACAGCTTCGTTGGAGATAGATTT
>JQOA01000173.1 GCA_000753945.1 Smithella sp. D17
CTTATATAATCAATATTATGTATATCATCGGCTTCCAAAAGCTCTGTCCTCTTCATCTTGCTTCGGTTCTTGAGGGTTTTGTTGTTCTCTGTTTTGCAAAGAGATAACAGTATTTTTTATTATGTTATCTCTTTGCCTTATTGGGTTTGGAGAGCAGTTTCGGTTGCAGTTGGCTTGTTAATTTTTATTACTGTACACATATTATGTAACAATGCAACATCTCTGTTGAGATGGAGAATGCTTATGGTGGAAGTGGTGCGGGTAGAAAGGAAGGGGTTGAGCTTATTTACAGATCGGAGTATGGTTAGGGGTTGTTCATAGGCTATTGGTTAAGCGAAAAGTCATCTGAGAAAGGATAGTTGAGGCGTCCACGGCGTTTCTGTGCTAGGATTTGATTGCTTCAAACCAAACCTGAACGGAGAAAACACCGTGGACTACGAAAGAATGACAGGGTTTTATCAACAATTCAAGGCCTTTTTCCAAGCAGAGGACATGAACCACATCGCGAAGCAAATCGGCTGGTTTCATCGCCAACGCAAACTGACGGCCTTTCATCTTGTCTTGGCTTTGCTCGCCGCGATGCTCGCAACGACCGCAAAAACCATCACTCAACTCCAAGGGATCTTTGCCGTACTCACCGCACAATCCATCTCTTACCAACCTTTTTATGACAAACTTCGTCATCCCCAATGCGCTGTTTTCTTTCAGCATTTACTTCGCTTGTTGCTTTCTCGTTGGTCTCTGCAAGTCTTGGCTCCGTCGAAAGAGTCGAAGCTGTCGAACTTTGAAGACATTTTGATTCAGGATGGCTCTTCTCTGCGGCTACATCGAGATTTGGCGGGTGTTTACCCGGGGCGATGGGACCATAGCCCTGCGGCTGTCGAGATTCACCTCACCTACAGCCTGTTCCAAGAGAAGCCTGTTCGTTTGGTGATTGCCCCCGACAAGTTCGCCGAAAAGCACTACCTGCTCGAAGCCTGCAAAGCGAAAGGAAAGTTGATTCTGCTTGATAGAGGCTACTTTGACCGACACTACGTAGCGCAAGTCAAGCAAGCCGGCGGAGATGTGTTGGTTCGGGCCAAAAGCAACCTCAATCCTCGCATCGTCGGGCTGATTTGTGATGGCAAACACCAACCCATTGCACACCTTCCTCTCAAGAGTATTCGTTCCCAAATCTTTGGGAAAAACATCGATGCCATCGTGCGTTGGAAAGATCTGGACTTTGACTTTCGGCTCTTGGGCTTGTGGAATCCGAAAACAAACGTACACATTTGGCTTTTGACAACGCTTGGAATGGACTGGGAAGCGACCGAGATTGGGCAGCTTTTTCGACTGAGATGGCAGGTGGAGTTGTGTTTCAAAGAGTG
>JQOA01000174.1 GCA_000753945.1 Smithella sp. D17
CGGAATTGATAGTCTCCGGTTCGATATTTCCACGCATTTTATGAAGCTGCTTTTTGGCGCCATCAATGGTAAATCGCTGTAAGTAAAGCAAGTCTTTAATTGTTAATAATTCCTGCACATCTTTTTTTCTGTACAAACGTTGAGCCGTTTTTGTGCGCACCGGATTTACCGTTTTAAATTCGGTTTCCCAATATCTGATAACATAAGGCTCAACGTTAAGGATTTTACTCACTTCTCCTATGCGGAAATATGCCTTTTCGGGAATTATTGTTTCCATAGAGCTCCTTAAAAACCCTTACGGCCAATTCACCGGACAGCTAAAAATATTTATTATATGTTTAATTAAGAGCCTTTCGTAATACCTGCGAGGATTTAAAAGTTAATACTCTGCGCGCGGTAATGGATATTTCCTGTCCGGTCTGCGGATTACGGCCACGGCGAGATCTTTTTTCCTTGACCACAAAGTTACCGAATCCGGAAATCTTTACCAATTCGCCTTGTGCAAGGCTGTCTTTAATAATGTCAAACACAGCTTCAACGATGTCTGCCGAATCCTTCTTGGAAAACCCGAGCTTTTCGTAAACGTTTTGAATAATATCAATCTTCGTCATGTCTTTACCTCCATTTTAGCTTTATCAATTCTGTTATGTTCTTATTTTTGCACCCGTCAGATTAACGGTATTCTGCACAATTCTATCGTGGACGGCATTTGCTTCCAAATCGGTTAATGTTCGATCAGGAGCGCGATAGGAAAAACGCAACCCCAGACTTTTCCCCTCTGAAATTTCCTTTCCTTTGTATACATCAAAAATAATAACATTTTCAAGTAAATCTTCTTCTTGTCCCAAAACAATATTAAGCATTTGATCGGCTTCCATCGCATCAGGAATAACAAAGGCGGCGTCACGTGTTACCGCCGGAAATTTTGATATTTCATGACAGGAAATATTTCTTTTTAAGTAGGCGGCAACAAGAATATCTAAATTAATTTCAAATACATAGAGATTATTTTTTAAATCGATCTTTCCCAGAACATCCGGATGAACCTCTCCTGCAAAACCGATTTTCTCGTCATTTAAATAAATTCCGCAGGATTTTCCGGGATGTAAAAATGGTTCAGTCGAAGAGGAAATATACCGGCAATTATTTATTTTTAAATCAAAGAAAATATTTTCCAGACATCCCTTTAGCGTATAAAAGTCGGCGGTTTTTTTCGAATCCCAAAAATCATCAGTCATTTTCCCTGTCAAAAGTCCGGCAATAATATTTTTTTCTACAGGAAGTTCCGCCGCTGAAGGATTTAGAAAAACACGCCCGATTTCGAAAATTTTTAAATCAAAAGAACCGTTGTTGGCGTTCTTTTTTGCCGTTTCCAGAAGGCCGTAAATGATTGTTGTGCGCATGGCGGAAAGATCTTCACCCAGCGGATTTTTTATCCGCACAGGGCTCCGTCTTTCATCGTTTTCCGGCAAACACAGGATATCCGAAGCCTGTGGTGTTCCCAAACTGTAATTGACAATTTCAGTATATCCGCTGCCTGTAAGTAATAGCCTGAGTCTCTCTTCCATGTCTAAACGGGGAATAACTTCCATTTCCGTCACGGCAACCGCGGGCAATGTGACAGGGACGCGATCGTAACCATAAAGTCTGATCACTTCTTCAATTAAATCGATTTCCCGCGAGATATCAACCCTGCATGTCGGCGGAGTAACAAGATAGGTGCCCTTCCCTCCCCGTTTAACAAGCATGCCGATACTGCGTAAAATTACGGCAACATCTTTTGCGCTTATTTCCGTGCCGATGATGCGGCGGATTCTATCCAGGCGCAGGGGAATATCCTGAGCGGATGGAATTTTTTCCGGATATTCATCAATATAGTTTTTACAAACGTGGCCGCCGGAAATATCGGCAATCAACTGAGCGGCTCGATTAAGTGCCTTTACCACTCCTTCCGGATCAATGCCCCGTTCAAAGCGAAAAGCGGCATCCGTAGACATGGCCATCTTTCGCGATGAACGGCGGATGGACGGCGGATTAAAATACGCGCTTTCCAGCAGAACAATCTGCGTATCTTCTTTAACTTCAGAATTCAGACCGCCCATAATTCCGGCGATAGCCACAGGCTTGACTCCGTCGCAGATCAATAAAGTATCCGCAGGCAGCGCGCGGTTTTTTTCATCCAGAGAAGTAAATTCTTCATTTGCTCTGGATTTGCGGACAACTATTTTTCCTTCTTCCAGAAAACGGAAATCAAACGCGTGCAGCGGTTGTCCCATTTCCAGCATGACAAAGTTAGTGATGTCGACAATGTTATTGATGGCGCGCAATCCGGCCGCTTCCAGTCGGGCCTTCATCCAGACAGGCGAAGGAACTATTTTAACGTTTTTTATCATTCTCGCCGTGTAACGGGGACAAAGATCGGCGTCAATTATTTTAACTGACGCCAGAGAATTGATATCCTCGGACGATTCTTTAATCTTTATAGACGGCAGTTTTAGTTTTTTGCCGGTAATGGCGGCCACTTCCCGCGCTATTCCGATCATGCTCAAACAGTCGGAGCGGTTGGGAGTAATATTTACGTCAAGAACAGTATCTTCTATATTTAAAACAGTCTCCAGAGGAGAGCCAAGCGGCAAATCAGCAGGCAAATGCATAATGCCCGATTCATCATCTCCAATTTCCAGTTCCGCTTCGGAACATAGCATTCCGTCGGATTTTTCACCGCGCAGAACGGATGGTTTAATAGTGTATCCGCCGGGGATGACAGCGCCGACTTTGGCCAGAGGAACAATATCTCCGGGCGCAATATTTTTTGCGCCGCAAACGACAGGATAATTTTGCTCTCCGTCGCTGACGGAGCATAAAGAGAGGCGATCAGCGGAAGGATGACGCTCTACTGATAAAATCCTGGCGACGACGACACCGCTAAATTGCGGACGGATCGTTTTGATCTCGTCTACTTCCAGACCGGCCATTGTCAGCTTATGAGCAAGCTCTTCTGGCGTTAATTCTATATCAACATAATCTTTAAGCCACTTGAGACTGACCAGCATAAAGAATATTATCTCCTAAAATTGTTTAAGGAACCGGATATCATTTTCAAAAAACAACCGGATATCGGAAATGCCGTACTTCAACATGGCAATGCGTTCCAGACCCAACCCGAATGCAAAGCCTGTGTACTCTTCAAAGTCATAATTAACATTTTGAAAAACTGCGGGATCAACCATACCGGAGCCCAGGATTTCAAGCCAGCCGCTTTGTCCGCAAACCCGGCATCCGCGTCCACCGCACATGACACAGCGAATGTCTACTTCCGCCGATGGCTCGGTAAAAGGGAAAAAGCTGGGACGGAAACGCAATATGGTTCCTTCACCGAAAATCTTTTTCAGAAAAGCTGTTAAAATTCCCTTGAGATCACCGAAACTGACACCTTTATCCACGAGAAGTCCTTCTATTTGATGAAACATCGGAGTATGAGATACATCCGAATCAGGTCGATAGACTTTCCCCGGTGACAAAATACGCAAAGGCGGTCTGACTTTTTCCATAATCCTCACCTGTACCGGAGAGGTATGGGTACGTAAAACAACATTATCCGAAATGTAGAAAGTATCCTGCATATCTCTTGCGGGATGATCCCTGGGAATATTCAGAGCCTCAAAATTATAATAATCAAGTTCGACTTCCGGCCCTTCCACTACGGAAAAACCAAACGAAGCAAATATGGCACAAATTTCCCTGCGTACTTGAATTACAGGATGTATCCGTCCGCATTTTATTGCATTCCCGGGCAAAGTGACATCTATCTTTTCCTTCAATAGTATGTCTTCTTTGTTCCGGATTGCCTGCCTTTGAAGCGCTTCCTCAATTTTGGCGTCGAGAAGGTTTTTTAATTCATTGCAAAGTTTACCGAAGAGAGGTTTCTCTGCGTCGGATACTTGAGCAATATTCCTTAAAAGACCGGTCAAAAGCCCTTTTCGGCCAAGATATCTGGTTCTTATATTTGAAAATTGATCTTCGGTCTCAGCCGTCTGTAATTCGGCAAGGGCATTTTTCTCTAGCTGTTTGAGCTCATTAATCATGCAGCCTGATTGCCTTTAGCCATTACCACAACTTGAGCGAACCCCTGAGGATCGTTAACAGCGAGTTCCGCCAGTATTTTGCGGTCTAATTCGATACCGGTTTTTTTCATACCGTTAATTAGCCGGCTATAGGATATATTGTTTTCACCGGCAGCCGCATTGATGCGCGCAATCCATAATTGACGAAATTCTCTTTTTCTCGCGCGACGATCGCGAAAAGCGTATTTCATCGCTTTATTTACGGCTTCGGTAGCTGTTCTAAGCAGGCGGCTGCGTGCGCCGAAAAAACCCTTCGCCTGTTTTAATACCTTTCTTCTTTTCTTACGGGCATTGACGCCCCTCTTTACTCTAGACATTTTTCTATTCTCCTAAATAATAACGAATATAACCGTCTGAGATCTATAGATAAGGAATAAGCCTTTTAATAGCTTTTTGATTTGCATGATCAACCAACGTTGATTTCCTTAAAGATCTTTTTCTTTTTGTTGTTTTCTTTGTGAGGATGTGGCTGGCAAAAGCCTTACTGCGCTTAACTTTACCTTTGGCGGTCAGAGAAAAGCGTTTTGCCGCTCCCCTGTGAGTTTTTAGTTTTGGCATCTAATCACCTCTTTATCCTTATTGTTTTTTTGGTGAAACTATCATAACCATGTTACGTCCTTCGAGTCTGGGCTCTTGATCGATAATACCTTCATTTACCAGTTCATCCTTTACTCTTTCCATCAACTTTTTGCCTATATCGGTAAAAGCGATTTCCCGCCCTCTGAACATCATGGACACTTTAACTTTATCGTGATTTTTCAAAAACTTTTTAATGTGGTTAAGCTTAACCTGCACGTCGTGTTCTTCTGTCTTAGGTTTTAATTTAATCTCCTTAACTTGAATAATGGTCTGGCTCTTTTTAGCGTCATGGAGTTTTTTACTCTGTTTGTAACGGTATTTGCCATAATCCATTATTTTGCAGACAGGTGGATCGGTAGCAGATACCTCAACTAAATCCAAACCGACACTTTCCGCATTGCCCAAGGCTTCCTCCAGCGTAATTACACCAAGTTGCTTCCCCTCCTCGCTGATCACTCGAACTGAGGCCGATTTTATCTCTCTATTAACCCTTAAATCCTTTACTATATGTCACCTCCTGAAACTATATAGTTTAAATAAATCTATTGTTTTTTCTCACATATTTCCTGCAATAAAGCAATAAATTCGTCAACAGGTAACGATCCGGGATTCTGACCGTCACGTGTTCGCGGAGCAACTGACCGGGCTTCCACTTCTTTATCTCCGATAACAAGCATATAAGGCACTTTTTGCATCTGTGCCTGACGAATTTTATAGCCTAATTTCTCATTTTCAAAATATTTCTCACAACGAATACCCGCTTGAATCAATTTGTCATAAACTGTTTGGGCATAAGGTATATGTTTATCGGTGACTGTCAATAAAACGCATTGTACCGGTGACAGCCAGACTGGAAATGCTCCGGCGTAATGTTCGATAAGCACTCCCATGAAACGTTCAATAGCTCCCAAAATGACTCTGTGGAGCATAACCGGCCGATGTTTCTCTCCATCCGCACCGATATAACTCAAATCGAATCTTTCCGGTAATGTGAAATCACATTGAATTGTAGCGCATTGCCATTTTCTCTTCAAAGCGTCTTTAAGTTTGAAATCAATTTTGGGCCCGTAAAAAGCGCCATCTCCGGCGTTTACTTCATAGCTTATTTTGTTGTCCTGAAGAGCATTCTCTAAGGCTGTAGTAGCAAGTTCCCAATCTTCATCAGAACCAATAGAATTTTCCGGTCTGGTGCTTAATTCCACTTCATATTCAAATCCGAAAATTCCCATAGCATAATTGACGAAATCAGCAATAGCGCGAATTTCCGAATTTAACTGCTGGGGTGTGCAAAGTATGTGTGCGTCATCCTGGGTGAATTGCCTTACTCTCATCAAACCGTGTAAAACGCCGGTCTTCTCGTGGCGATGAACTGTGCCTAATTCAAAATAACGCAGAGGCAAATCTCGATAACTTCTGATTTTTGATTTATAAATCAACATATGCGAAAGACAATTCATCGGCTTGATACCGTAGACTTGTTCATCTATTTCGGTAAAATACATGTTGTCCCGATAATGATCAAAATGCCCGGACTTTTTCCAGAGATCAACCTTGAGAATCTGAGGTCCCATCACCATATCATAACCGCGTTTTAAATGTTCTTTCTTTTCCCAATCTTCAATCAGGTAACGCAAAAGCATGCCTTTAGGATGAAAGATAACCAGACCAGGTCCAGCCTCTTCGTTTATCTGAAACAGATCCAGTTCTCTGCCCAAACGGCGATGGTCCCTTTTTTTCGCTTCTTCCAGTAAATTCAAATAATCAGCCAGTTCGTTCTCATTGGCAAAACCAGTACCGTAAATACGCTGCAGCATTTTGTTATTTTCATTACCACGCCAATAAGCACCCGCAACACTCAATAATTTGAAAGCTTTAATCATTCCTGTTGAAGGCACGTGCGGTCCGCGGCATAAATCGATATAATCTCCCTGTTTGTAAATGCTGACTTCTTGAACATCTCCGGGCAAATCATTGATTAATTCAACCTTGTAATTTTCATTTCTTTCTTCAAATAATTTTACTGCCGCCGCACGAGGCATCTCTTCGCGGATGAAAGGATGATCAGCGGCGACAATTTTCTTCATGCGCTTTTCGATTTTAGGAAAATCATCCATGGTAAACGGCTCTTTATATTCAAAATCATAATAAAACCCGTCTTCAATGGAAGGTCCAATGCTTACTTTAGTGCCCGGAAAAATTTCCTGAACGGCTTGAGCCATTACGTGAGATATACTATGACGCAGTATGGACAAACCTTCAACGGAAGATATATCTATTAAACCAATCGTCGAATCTCCTTTTATCGGTGAGCTTAAATCCGCAGGTATATTGTTGATCTTAACAGCGATCGTATAGGCCAAGGATTCTTTATTCCAGCTCTCCAGAGCTTTAGATGCGGATATTCCTTCGTTAAAAGAAATTTCTTTATTATCGGGAAATATAACTTTAATATTCATAGCTTATAATAAAATAGTTTTAATTCATTTTAAAAGGGCACCACAACTTGCTGATGCCCTTGAAGTACTCATCTAAAGACATTCTTTATATTAAATGGTAGGCAAGCAGGGATTTGAACCCTGGACATCCACCGCGTCAGGATGGCGCTCTCCCCCTGAGCTACTTGCCTACAAATAATTCAGTTCATAATTTTTTAAAAATATCAGTAAAATTCTATAGTGTCAAGTAAATATCTTATTTCCCGGTCTCTTTTATATTGGTCTTATTGACTATTTTGATTCCTCTGATTATGTAAACCAATCCGGAAAAAACAGTAAATGATGCCGTTAACCAAAAGAAAAGAGTTAAAATGCATTCATAACTTAAATTATGACTAAAAGCCTTATAAAAAAGTACCAGAAAAACTGTTCCTATTTGCAAAGTAGTAGTAACTTTACCGATTAAAGCCGGTTTAATTTCGAAAGTAATCGACATCAAAGTAAGAATTGCTATGCCAAGGAGTATCATGAAGTCTCTGCTGATTACTATTACTGTCAGCCAGCCCGGTACAATTCCTAAAATTGCCAGAGTCACAAAACTTGTAGTCAGGAGTAACTTGTCGGCAATGGGATCCAAATAAGAACCAAGTTTAGTTTGAGCGTTTAACAATCGCGCCATTGTACCGTCAAGTGCGTCAGTTAAACCGGCAATAATGAATATAATCAATGCATTGTAATATTTGTCCTGAATCAGGAAAATAACAAATATGGGAACGAGTATGATCCGAGTTAAGGACAATAAATTGGGGATGTTCATTTATAGTTCTGTATTTATTCTTTCATTTTTTGTCTCTACCCCTGTTTAGAGTTACCATATATCGTCGTCTTCCTACCCACGCAAATTAGGTCCGTCCGGCAGAGTTTTGATTACTTTATTGACAACTTCTTCAATTACAGTTTCGTAGGTCTCTTTAGATTTTCTTTCCAGACCTTTGTGCGTTAAATCAAAATTTCTACTGGTGGATTTGCCTTCGGCATTCCATAGAACTTCACCAGTCTGAGTACTTCGCAATTCACAACGAACCGCTATGGTTCTTGAAGAATAAAATATTTTTTTCGATTCATTCTCTTCGTTTAATGTGCAATACATTCCCGCATCAGCGCCTACTAAATCTTTTAATAATTGAGGATCAATGATGATGGCTGCACTTTTCTTCGATTTTTTTTCCAGATATAAATATTCCAGCTTTTTGTCGATTACATCCAGCGGTAGTTTTGAATAACCCTTAAAGTAAAGTTCTTCAAACAGTCTGGAACGAAATAATTGGGAAGTTTTATCATCAAGAGTTTTATTTTCTACAGGAAGCAATGCAATTATCTTTGCCGAATTTTGATCATAATTAGGTTTTAAACCATATGGCGAATTAGTGGAACATCCACTTATAGTTAAACTTCCAATAATTATTGTATACAGATAAATTTTAAAAATCTTCAAATTTTCCCCTCTTCCTTTATTCGTTGCTACTCAATTTCTTTAGTTTTTCAATTTCTTCTCTGATGACTCTTTCTGCGATTTCCGGGACCAGTTCCCTGGTAATTCTTTCGATAATTTCTGCTGCCCGTTTTATAATTTCTTCATTAAGGTTGTTTGCAGTTTGCGAATCTTCAATTACATCAACAAGAGTATATATTTCTCTTTTGTTATTTACATTATTCTCA
>JQOA01000175.1:0-289 GCA_000753945.1 Smithella sp. D17
TTTATCAAAATATCCAGAGAACCGAATCCTGCGTGAACATCTTTAGCGAAATCCGCCATGGCCTGATAATTGCCGACATCAAAAGGACGTGCCAGACAGCTCATGTGCGATGACGCCTTCTAGTTCATCATTGTTCATCAAACTCAAAAGACCGGAAGTTACTGCGACCGCCGCATGATCTTCATTTCTTCCTGTGGCAAACGCATTGGGTGTCTTGGTTGGAATAACATACAACCTCGGCATGGGTATTTCTGCCTTTTTGGTTAATGATTCCACAGCAACATAAAGG
>JQOA01000175.1:314-2046 GCA_000753945.1 Smithella sp. D17
GGATTTGTTCAGAGTTTTTTCAAGCAGTCGCAATGTTGCCTCATATATCTTCGGGTCTTTGCCGGCCTTAGGACCGGCTACATTGAGCACCTTGATCTCATTTTCTTTCAGCCAGGAAGAAAGGCTTTCTGCCGCCTCTTGCAGGGGCAATTCTTTCAAGTCGATATGAATCCAGTGCTTTTTGTGCTGTATGGCAAACTCTCTGGTTAATGCCGATCCACCGGTGAGAAATCCATGAGAGACGATCACGGTTCCGTCGGCATCGAGAACATTCTGCAGCGTTCGCTGGGAATAGTCTCCCGTGGGCATTTCCTGAAGATGATATTTTACGGGAAGCCTGCCGTCCTCGGTTCTTCTGCCTTTGGGAACCGACCCGCCATAGGGCATGTCATGATCAATGGCAAAATCAAGCGCCGCCCTGTCCGCTCCGGTCTGTCCGCCGGATATGATTTTTTCTATTTTAAACATTATTTTAGTTATTTGTATTTATCCGTAAAGCTTGAAGCCTCCCCATATACCAAGAAATCCACCAATGGTACTTCCTGCTAACGAAACGGAGATTGAGTCAGCGCCGAGCAGTATAGGTGCATACCCTCCTGCTATGGAACCTATAACCATTCCAATCATTATGAAACTTTTTCTCGACATTGTATTTACTAATGAGCTTTTTTACAATAAGTTGAATAACATAATAGCACTATTCATTATTTTTAAAAGAAGAAAATACACCATCTCCTTTATTACAGATTAAAGTCCGGCATCTTTGTCGAGATTGATGATTTGTTTGTTTCGGGAAGCAGTCAGACGGTTAATATTTTTACCATCCAGGGGTGAGGAGCATATACCCCTGGATGGTAAGTTACTTAAATCTACATAGATTAATCTAGAGTACAGACAAACTTTTCTTTACCAAGTCGAGAGATAGATCTTCTAACAGCATTAATCTCATTCGTATTATACTCAGAATTGAAATCAAACTGCACAAATAAAGAATTGTAGAATTCTTTAAGAAAATCTTCTGGCTCTTGATTTAAGACCAAAGTATGTTTCTGTCTTCCAAATTGTAATGCCTTCTTGTATGAAGTCATATAAATATCAACATTACCACGATTTCTGCGACTTGTCCGATCTTTGACTATAAAGGTTCCCATATCACCTATTTTGATTTCAGTTCCTAATTTAAGCCCTTTACGTTCCAAGTCTGGTGAAACAGCAACTATCCCGGTTCTAACCATTTCTCCGGAAGCTGTCTTACCTTTATTATGATAACACTCCTTCAACGTGTACGCGGTTACTGATATTTTGATTCCCTCTGCCCATACACTGACAGATGAAATACACAGGACACAAACTCCTAAAAGCACAACTTTTGCTACTAATAGGTTTATTCTTGTCATAATTACCTCCTTGTGTTGAAAAGAGCAAAATCACTCTTTTGCACAGATTGGGTTATGGCTACCTTTGCCTACCCGTAGCTCCTCTATTTAAACACTCTCATAAAGAGTGGAATCTGCTAATTCATCTTATTGTCTCATGCTGATCCAGAGCAGAAAAATTATCAGAAGAATCAGGAAAAGGAGTTTTGATAAAAGGTTGCTTTGTGCTTTGTACTTAACAGACTATATCTTGTGTGTCAAGTAAATTTTTACCACAAGATGTTGAGTAACATACCTATATATATTGATATGTTGCATGGACGGGCCAAGTTAGAAAAACAACATTTCAGGAAGGA
>JQOA01000176.1:0-736 GCA_000753945.1 Smithella sp. D17
GAGGTAGTTGGAACTTTTCGTCTGTGGTGTTTTTAGTGAAATTAAAATTGGTTTGCTCGATTTTTTTGAGATTTATTTTTTTTATAACCGGGGGGGTATCTTCGATAATCACCTTTTGCGGTTTTTTTTGCTATTTTTACACTGTTGAGTACATAATTTACAAATGAAGAAATACGGCTTTTGCAGAGATTGAATAGTGCTGCGAAAAATTGAGTGATTCGTTCCGTTACAGACATAATTGAAAATTCAATTATGAAAGTCAGCGCTACAACAAAAGTCAGAATTAAGATGATATAAGTCCCCGCAACGTTAAAAGATATTCGTAGAAAGTCGACAAGGGAAACACCTATTAATCCGCCGGTGCCGTTCTTCAGCGATTCTCCGTAAACGGTAATGCTGCCACGGAAGAGAAGAGCCATAAGGCCGGCAAAAGAGAGAACAAAAAATAAAAACCCGACAATCCTTTTGGTGTTAATAGTAAACGCCGGCCTTAAAAAAATATTTGAAACCGCAAGCCAGAAGAATGAAAGGAAAAAGGAATGAAGCAATGCCCAAAAGGCGAATCAGAGAATCGGCTGTATAAGATCCGGCCTTGCCGGTAAAATTATGCGTTGCCTGGCCACTAACAACAAAGTGGGTAAATGAAGGATCTTGCGGACGGTAAGAAACCAGACACAAAAGCAAAAATAAAGCCAGGGAAAGACAAACGACTCCTTTAATCTCCCTGGTTCTTTTA
>JQOA01000176.1:788-3776 GCA_000753945.1 Smithella sp. D17
TGTACTTTAAAATAATAATTTGTCAACCGCAAGAATTATTTCAGAAAAAAGACGATTTGACAAGTAAAGTAAGAATCTTTATTTCCCGCATCCGGCTTTTGTCTTTATACTGACGAAGGGTATTCCTTAACTTTCTTTAGTGTTTGTGTTTTCAATTTTCTACAGTAGCACTTTTCTTTTCAAACAGGCTCACACAGTTCTTTCCTCTATGTTTCGATGCGTAGAGAGCCTCGTCCGCCGCGTGGATAAGAGCTTCCTTTTCATCGGCATGTTCCGGAAAAGTAGAGACTCCCAGGCTGATAGTTACATGCAGTTTTTGACTTTCATGAGGTATTTCTGTTTCGGCGACGCTCGCGCGTATTTTCTCGGCGACGATCATGGCCTGGGGGGAATCAGTTTCGGGCAGGATCATGACGAATTCTTCACCGCCATAACGCGCCGTGATATCCTCGGAGCGTGAAATTCTCTTGGCGGCCACGGCCACGTCCTTCAATACCTTGTCGCCCAGTTGATGGCCATAGGTGTCGTTGAAAGATTTAAAGTTGTCAATATCCATCATGATCAGCGAAAACTTTTTGTTATGACGGCGCGAACGTTTTATTTCCTGATCCAGGAGAAGTTGAAAATACCTGTGCACGTAGAGCTTGGTCATGCCGTCGGTCGTGGCCAATTCAAAGAGTCTTGCGTTTTCGATGGATATGGCGGCCTGAACGGAAAAGCTTCGGAGAATTTCCAGACGTTCCGGCGTAAAGGCATTCTCACTCAGGTTGTTTTCCATATAAAGGATGCCCGATAATTTGCCCTTGCTCATGATGGGGGTACAGAGAATGGATTTGCACTGTACTCTCATGATGTAGGTGTCGCTTGTAAAGAGGCCTTCTTTCAAGGCATTACCCAGGACAATGTCTTCCCCGCTGTGATAGACGTAATTGACGATAGAACGGCAGATTTCAGAGCAATCTTTTAGCGGCATGGATTGCATCACCATAGATTCGTTTTTATCTATATCTTCACTGGCCTCAATAGTCAGTTCATCGTCCGACTCCAGAATCAGATATCCGCGCTGGGCTCCGGCATTGGTAATGGATACATTCATGATCTTTTGCAGAAGACGGTCCAGCATAATTTCACTGGAGATAATTTGGGAGACCTTCATAGCTGTGGACAGGTCGAGTATTTGTGTGCTGCTTGTGTTTTCGGTGGCGCCACTTAATGTCAGGCTGCCCGATGCACCGCTCACGGTTATCGTTCCGGTGGTTTGCTGCTTTTGTTCTCGAGGGATCAACGACGCGTACTTTTCCTCCAGTTCTTTGGCTTTTTCTGAAGCCCCCCATGATAAATAGGATTTGTGAGCCTTTTGCATGAAAAACCCGGCCTCATCCTTACAGGAAGAATCAAGATATAAGAGTGCCAGGCGTTCACAGGCAATGGCTTCTTCCTGCCTGTAACCATTGACCATCGCGCCTTCAATAGCCGCGTGATAGTGTTTCTGCGCCTCCTGGAAGCGTCCTCTGATTCTCATCATTTCTGCGGCCACAAGGTCATATTTATGCCGGAAATTTTCAGGACAGGATTTTGCCCACTTGAGCATTTTTAGCTGGTTGGCCTGGAGATAAATCAAATATTTTGCTTTTCTCAGTGAATCAGCTTCGGCATAAGATGCCGTCAGCGTCAGCGAATAGTATAAATAGAATTCCGGTATGTGCAGGTTTCCCAGGGCGGTTTTTTTTCTCACAATCCTTTGCAGATCAGATACAAGATTGCGGCATTTTGAGTATTCGCCAAAAAGATAATTTATTCTCAATCTGACCAGGGAAAAATAGAAAGCGCCCAGCATATTATTTTCAGATTTATAATAATTAGTCTGCTCTTCCTCGTTAAAACCGTCACCGTTTAAACTTCCTCTGCTTTCAGTCAGGCCTTTCAGACAGAGACACATACGTGTATTTTCCATGTAGTTGCGCGCGATAAAAGGATCTTTACCACCCAACTGAAAATCTTTGTACTTCCCGTATTCCTCCAGAATGTCGTCGATGTTGTCTCCCAGCATGATGCGGGTCATGCCGATCAGATTTACGCTGTGTCCGCTGAATATCAGGTCGCCGTTTTCGATGCCGTTTTTATAGGCGTTTCTGAAGTAATCAAGATCATATCTGGCATGCTTATTCCAATGCTGGATAAACATCGGAAAAGAAAATTCTATCTTGCATCTGTTCTTTTTGTCGGCAATCTTTTCATTGAGTTTTAATGCCGCCAGTCCAAACCTGTAGCCGTGTTGATAAAACCCGAGGGAAGATCCTACAATGGAAGCCATGGCAATATAAGCGAAGGGAGAATATTCGAAATTGACATCAAAGTCTAACAGACGATCAACTCCAGTGATGACGATGTATGCAAATAAATTGGGATTATAATAAAACGCCACGGTGCCGGTATGTATTGCCAGATAAGCGTAAGATAACTTTTCCCATAATTCTAGAGTAGGATCGACAAACGACTTTGATGGATGCAATCGCATATATTCGGCAGCTAATTCTTCCATATGCGTTAAATTTTTCGGTTCGGGAATATATTGCATATCGATTAAATTTTCTATCTTCCTGCGACCGAACTGTAATCTGAGTTTCAGAAGTTCCCACCCCAGACGGACATCGCTGGGATTTGAAGGTGTCTTGTAGCCGACCATTTTCATTCCGTCCAAACCAACCTTTAGTGCGGCTTCATAGTTTCCCTGTGTTGTATATAGTACTATCATCAAGGTATGAACATTGGCCTTGTCAATATTCGATTTTACGTTTTTGACCACAATATCAAATATTTTTTCGGCATCGCTGAAGTTCAGATTTAGATATTCGCACTCCAATGCCTCTTTGTAGATAGAATAAGTAAGTTCGTAATGGCTTGCCCAACAGTAATCAGGCAGAAGACCAATGGCGGTTTTTAAATAAGATGAGGCCGATGTGTATGCTGTTGATTTTTTCGCTTTTT
>JQOA01000177.1 GCA_000753945.1 Smithella sp. D17
TTCTGCCCCGGCGTTTGATCTGTAAAAATAGTATTGGCTGTTTTCAGGTAAAAGAGAGACAATCTGCTCAATCACAAATCCTTCCCACGATGCGCCAACAGATGGATGTCCCGTTAGATCGTCAAGTGTCTTTATCCGCAGCAGGGCATGGTTTAGTCCCGAATCGCGGATATACACCTTCGGCGATTTAATCAGACGTTTTTTTGTATTGTTGTGATAAGGCTGAAGTTGTCTCACTATAAATGTTGATTCCAGGATATCCAGATAACGGCGGACTGTCGGGGCGGAAATACCGAGACTACCTGCGATTTTGCTGGCATTCCAAAGTTGACCATGGCTGTGTGCAAGCATTGTCCAAAATCGGCGAAGTTGCATGGCAGGAATATGGATTTCAAGCTGTGGTATGTCCCTTTCCAGGTATGTTTTGATGTAGCTTTCTCTCCAGATAAAGCTTTCATCATCATTTTTTGCGAGGTAACTGTTTGGATATCCGCCGCGAAGAAGCAGATTTTTTAATTTTCCGGCGTCTGTTTCGAAAAGATTCAAAGGCGTAAGCTCATGATAAATGATGCGGCCGGCAAGACTTTCCGATGAATGACGGATAAGTTCAGGTGACGCAGATCCGAGAATCAGAAAACGGCCGCCAATCCTGTTCTGATCAACCAGAGCTCTAAGGAGCGGATACAAAGACGGCATCCTCTGAATTTCATCAATAATGACAAGAGATTTCTCGAATTGCCGCAAATACAATTCGGCATCCTGAAGTTTGTTCAGGTCTGAGGGTAATTCAAGATCAAGATAGATAGCATCAGTCCTGACCATTTCTTTGATTGCTTTGGCTAGAGTTGTTTTACCAACCTGTCGCGATCCCAAAATACCGACAACGGGGTAAGTCTTTAATGATTTTAGGATGATACCTTTTATTTTACGTTTAATCATTATTGTATATTAAAATATCGACTTTCATTTTGCAAGGAAAATTACATAGAGAAGCGGTTCAACGTTCCAGGCTATGAAAAAACAGTTTTAGGTTTTAGGTGTTAAATTTTAAGTAGTTAAGATTTAAGCATAAAAATCGTGAAAAGTGAATGGTGAAAAGCAAAGAACAGAAGTTTAGACGGTTTAGTAATCCGTTTTCCTCCCCCTTCGCCCCCTCCAGAGGGGGACAGTGAATTGTGAAAAGCGCCTTTTGTCATTCCCGACTTGATCGGGAATCCAGGAATAATTAAATAATTAAGTACCTCAATGGTGAAGCAAATACATGTGAAACGTGAAGGATGAAGAGTTCGGCCTACTTTGTTTTTTCTATGGCTTTTTCAACTTCTTCGATAAATTGCGTGGCGGACTTAATCTGCGCTTCAGCTTCCTCGCGGGATACGATATAAAAGTCACCGTAATCAGCTTGCTCACGATATAATTTTGCACGTTCCAGCCATTTGCTTGCATCTTTACATATAAAGCCATTTTTAACAAAATGCTGATTAAACAAAGAAATAACACCGGAATGTTTTGAACTGTCCAATTGTCTTGTCGCTAATAAGGCTCGCGCTGCCGTAAAAATGGCGTAATATGAACGACTCACCGAATCCTTATAGTGTTTGTTTTCAAGTAGATCCTTCGCCGCAGTGAGTTTTTCACCCGCGCTTTCCAAACGATATAAAACCAATGCATTCCCAACCGCAGCATCATGTTTCATGGCAATGATAGCCCTTCCGCACCGACTGATACTGTAAAAGGTGAATCCATAATCTCATTCATATTATACTCCTTCTCGCTGAACACAACAGGCGCAATGGAGAGATTATGTTCTATATTCAACTCGGAAGTAATTTCAGCAATCTTATCCATCACCCACAACGATCTTTCTTTAACAATAACTAGTATATCAATATCCGATGCTTCGTTGTAATCACCTCGCACTTTTGAACCAAAAATAGACATGCTGATCACGGATTCACCAATATTGTTTTTGACAGCTTCCCTGAAGCGCTCAATTGCATATCTTTCATTCTCGTTCATATAATTTAAGCTACTGCCCATTTCGCCACCTCCAGCGTTGATGAATTAATTATGATAAATAGAATAATCCATAAAGAACTGAATATCAAGTCGTACCTTACTTCTTAGATACTCCATAAAGATAGTGGTCATGCTGCTCTGCCAGATCAACGGGGAGGTCATCCTCCTCTAGGGCATGAACAGCAACATCTGAAAGAAGGGTTTCGGTTTTATTCACTTAA
>JQOA01000178.1 GCA_000753945.1 Smithella sp. D17
AAAAACGGCGGGCGTGCCTATCGACCCAAAACAGGTTTTAAATGATTGCAATGTAAAAGTCATCTACGCACTTTCCCCGCAGGCAAAGGGAAAAATAGAAAGACCTTATCAGTGGCTCCAGGACCGGCTGGTTCGCACCTGCATCAGAGA
Organism: Smithella sp. D17; assembly: GCA_000753945.1. Classification (GTDB taxonomy): domain Bacteria; phylum Desulfobacterota; class Syntrophia; order Syntrophales; family Smithellaceae; genus Smithella. The sequence continues at coordinate 151 of JQOA01000178.1, forward strand.
GGATGTTTCTGATATTCAACAGGCCCAGAAGATTCTCGGTCAGGAAATCCTCCAGTACAATTACCGCCGGGTTCATTCTACAACGCAGGAAGTCCCTTATCTTAGACTTCAAAACGCTTTGGAAAATGGCAAATCGCTCTTCAGAAACTTTAAAGTCAAACCACCATATGAATCGCCAAAAGATATTTTCTGCCTCCGAATCGACAGGGTGGTGGATGCCTATCGCAAAGTTTCGATTAATAATCTTTCCTTGAAAATCAACAAGGCCGATCCTCATGAAACGGTCAATATCCGTATTTATCCCATCAACCATGGCTTGGCAGAACTTCGTTTCTGGTGCAAGGGAAGGCTTGTCGATGTCCAGAAAATTAAACAGCAGGACTTGAATTTATCCATCCTTTAAATATCCCCGGATCTTTCAATTCTGCCGTAAGGATGTTATCCATAGCCTTCTCGGAGCGGCCCTTCCGCGGAGCATGGCGGAGAGAAGGCTGTGGGGAACATCCGCTCGATGTCGTATGGTAAGCAAGATAAATTGCCGCCTTTACGAAAATCAATACCGGAAATATGAATACCAGAGAGTTCACTTTTAATTCTTAAACAGTTCACTTTTAAATTTTAGCCAACAGCTTTTTTTTGCGAAATCAATTGCAATAAAAGCTCGGCAAGTCTATACTCAATAAAAATAGAGGTTCAGGCTTTGAGGCGAAACACGACACAAAGAATGGCCATTGAAGAGGTCTTTCGACAAAACGACAGGCCGTTGGGGGTGGATGAGGTTCTTGCATACGGCCGCAAGCTTGTGGAGTCACTCAATCAGGCAACGGTCTATCGGAACCTCAAGCTTCTCGTCGATGACGGGCGGTTGAAACGGGTCACACACCCATCGCTCGGGACTATGTATGAACGGACAGGAAAGGGCCATCATCATCATTTCTATTGCCGTGCATGCAACCACGCCTACGAGCTCCCTGGTTGTGCCCTGAATGAAGATGAAATAGCGCCCGATGGGTTCGTAGTGGAAGATCATGATGTCTTCCTGTTCGGTATTTGTCCGTCTTGTGTGAGGTGATGCGGTGGGTGCTTTATTCCGTTATTGGACCACTCGCTTGTCAGGGATGACAGCTCGGTTCTTGTTGCCCCGGGCTGCTTATTTCGGTCTGTTCATCAGCACATCAAATTGTCCATGGTGTGGACAGCCTGCTTGCCAAACGGGTGCTGCTGGCATGGGGATTCTGGCAGGCGTTCTTGCCGCTGTGACCGGTCTTTTCAGGCGGCGACGGGTTGCTCGGCATGATGATTAATCGAACTTAGCCAGGTCTCCCGTAATTATTGATGAAGTGACCTAACAACCGCATCAACTCGGACTGGCAATTCCGCTGCGCTCCATTGCCAGCCGGTTATGCGGAACGTTCGCTTGATTAAAAAGGAAAACTAAAATGCCTGAGATCAGTAGGTTTTATGGTATAATCATTGCTATGTTTTTCGATGATCACAACCCGCCGCATTTTCATGCACGGTATGGCGGGGAGAAAGTGGCAATAGAAATAGAGTCACTTCGGATTCTGGAGGGTCATTTTTCGCCCCGTGCGTTGGGTCTTGTAATCGAATGGGCCGTTCAGCACAGGAATGAGCTTTGGCAAAACTGGGAATTAGCGAAAAACAATCAGTCTCCAAAGAAAATTGAACCGTTGAAATAAGGGGGGGTGAGTTATGCTCAGAGATGTAATCTCAGCAAAATATAAGGGCGGATATAAAATTGAAGTAACATTTGAGGATAGTGCCTCTGGAATTGTCGATTTCTCAAAATATTTACTTGAATGACTAGGGGACGCCCTTAAATAATTAAGTTGACAGGAT
>JQOA01000179.1 GCA_000753945.1 Smithella sp. D17
TGAAACCTGAAATCGACCAATAACCGCAGACCGCGCAAAAACCTGAAGAGGTTCTATATTAGAATGCCCGATTTTTATTCTGAAGTGAATCGGGGGAAACGAATGATAATCGAATTCAGAAAAAGCGGGTAAGGGAATGTGTGGAATCTTCGGCTTAATTAATTTCAATGATAAACCCGTTTCGCCGGATATTATCAAAGATATGCGGCGTGCACTTTCTCATCGGGGGCCCGACCATAATGGAATCTATGAAGAGCAAGGCCTTGCGCTGGGAATGAACCGCCTCGCGGTTGTTGATCTGATCACGGGCAATCAGCCGATCTTCAATGAAAAACGCGATCTGGTTATCGTTTACAACGGCGAAATATATAATCACAGCAATATCCGTGAAGATCTTGTCAGGCGCGGCCACTCTTTTTATACAAATTCAGATGCCGAAACCGTGCTTCATGCCTTTGAGGAATTTGGAGAATCATGCCTTGCCAAATTTAACGGCATGTTCTCTTTTGCTATTTGGAACATCAAGCGCAAAAGGCTCTTTGTTGCCCGCGACCGTTTGGGAATAAAGCCTCTTTATATTACACGGAATGGAGATGGTTTTGCTTTCGCTTCCGAGGCCAGGGCTCTGCTGAATATCTTTAGCAAGCCCATACCTGACTGGACGGCAATCAATCGCTATTTTTCCTTCGGTTATGTTCCCTCACCTCAATCCGCCTTTGCCGGAATTGTCAAACTTCCCGCCGGTCATTGCGGTGTTTTGCACAACAGAGAGTGGCAGGTGAGCTGTTATTGGAAACCTGATTATGGCGCGAGTTGTTCTGCTTCTCTTGATATAGCATGCGGCAAAATTGAAGAGCTCATGGAGCACGCCGTGAAACTCGAACTGATGAGCGATGTGCCGGTAGGGATTTTTTTGAGCGGGGGGCTCGACTCTTCGGCAGTGGCTCTCTTTGCCGCGCGGCATTCACGTCAAAAGATAAAATCGTTTGCCCTGAGATTTGAAGAAGAGACTCACGATGAATCGGCTGATGCCTGTATGGTAGCCAATCATCTTGGCCTTGACCATACGGAAGTCCCCTGCACGCGGGATATTCTGAGGCAATCGCTGTTTGACGCTGCGGCAATTCTTGATGAGCCGTTTGGCGATTCTACGGCGCTTCCTCTTTTGATGCTGTCACGCTCAGCCCGTCAGCAGGTGAAAGTGGTTCTGACAGGTTGGGGCGGAGATGAGATTTTTGCGGGTTATCCAACATATAGAGCGCATCAGTTGGCGGCATACTATCGCAAACTTCCGGAGTTTATTTCTTCCGGTGTTATTCCGGCACTTGTAGATTGCCTGCCGGTTTCCGGCACCTATATGAGCTTTGAATTCCGGGCGAAAAGATTTGTGAAGGGAATGAACCTGCCTCCGGAGTTACAACACTTTCTCTGGATGGGATACTATGACGATGCCGCCAAAGCCCGTCTTTTTAGACCGGATATTCTTGATCAAGTAACAGAATCGGCCTATTCAGAAGTAGAAAGAATTGCCGCTGCCCTTACGGAAAAGGATGTCATCAGCAGAATCATGCACCTCGATGCATTGTTTTTTCTTGAAGGCAATGGTCTTTTTCAGGCGGATCGCATGACCATGGCCGCTTCACTGGAAGCGAGAGTTCCTCTTCTGAACATAGATATTATCAACTATGTCAACTCGCTTCCACTTTCTCTCAAGATGTGTGGCAACAACCCCAAGGGACTCTTGAAGAAAGCGCTTGAAAAATACCTGCCGAAGCGCATCATCAATAAACCTAAAAAAGGTTTCGGGCCTCCTTCCGCGGTATGGGTGAGAGGTGTTTTCTCCGATGTGTTCGACGATCTTTTTTCGCGCGCGAAAGTTGAATCGCAGGGAATCTTCAATCATACTGAAATTGTCCGGTTGCTGACCGAACACCGGGAGCGACGAGCGGATCATGGAAGAAACCTATGGGCACTTTTAAGCTTCCAGCTCTGGTATGATAATTTTATAATGACCAAGTGTTAATTATGGATTTACGAACGAAAAAGATTACAAAGGATTCCCGCATTATTCTCGTGATGCCTTCCTATAAAGAAGGCGTGAGATCTCTCTTCGTTTTCCACGAGGATCAGGCGATTGGTTCAAAACCGCCTCTGGGACTCATGTCGATTGCCACTTATCTTAAAAAAGAAGGATTTTCATCGATAGAAATATTTGATGCGTCTCTCGAAAATTTGTCCCCTGAACAAACAGCATCATGCCTTGCCCGGATGCATCCGGACGTTGCCGGTTTTTCCGTAATGACGGATGTTTGGTATAGCACCGTGCGAACCTGCGAACTTGTTAAGAAGATGTTACCGGATACAATTATTTGTCTTGGCGGCCCTCACGCCTTGATTTATCCGGAGTTGTCGCTTGCTGCTGCCAGTGCTGATCTGCTCGTCGCCGGAGATGGAGAATTCGCCTTCAGAGAGGCGCTGGATAAATTAATGGCCGGGAATCCTCCTGACGGAATCAATGGAGTGTTCTGGAAGGATCCCGATGGACAGATAAGATCGCCTGCCGTCAGTATTGCAGCGATGGATGATCTTGACACCCTGCCGGGGCCGGATCGTTCGATGATT
>JQOA01000180.1 GCA_000753945.1 Smithella sp. D17
AAATTCAAAGTAACGACCAAAGGTCCCCGGATAGGAAATTGCTTTCCTCTGACCCATTTGGAAAATCATGCGGCAAGTTTTGTGAGTGCACAATTGGAACCGGATGAAATGGCGGCGATTCTTTTTACTTCGGGCGGAACAGGACGCCCGAAGGGAGTTGTCTATACCCATAAAATTTACACTGAACAAACTCGTCTTCTTCAGGATCTCTTTGATCTGAACGAGAATGAAATTGATTTGCCGTGTTTTCCGCTTTTTTCTCTTTTTACTCTCTGCATGGGAATGACTTCCTGTATTCCCGATATGGACCCAGCCAAACCCGTGAAAGCTGATCCCCGAAAATTGTTGCAAAATATCACTGATAATAAAGTAACTTTTATGGCTGGTTCGCCGGCAATTTGGGAGACGCTGGGCGATTATTGTGCGGAAAATAAAATCACACTTCCTTCTGTAAAATATCTGGTGATGTTTGGCGCGCCGGTGCGCAATGATCTCCACAAAAAATTCAGTTCGATTTTACCCAACGGTACGACATATACACCTTACGGCGCGACCGAATGTCTGCCGGTTTCCAAAATTTCGGGTAAGATAATCTTAGACCAGACTGCCGCACTTACCGAAAAAGGAAAGGGAACTTGCGTCGGGACGCCGGTACCCGGTGTGGAGGTTTCAATTATTGAGATAAATGATGACATCATTGAAAATATTAAAAATGCGCGCCTGCTTGATCCGTATCAGATCGGAGAAATTATTGTTAAGGGTGACATTGTAACCGCCGGTTATTATCAGTCTCCGCTGGAAACAGCTCTGACAAAAAGAGCAGACGACAAATCTTTCTGGCATCGGATAGGAGATCTCGGCTATATTGATGATCAAGGACGAATATGGTTTTGCGGACGTAAAACACATCGGGTTGAAACTCCCCTGGGATTATTGTGTTCGGTAAACTGCGAGGCTATTTTAAATGCTCATCGTGGAGTCAGGCGTTGTGCCCTGGTTGCTCTCGGAGAGAAAGGTAAACAATCTGCCGCCATAGTTATTGAAAGAAATGAATTGGGAAAAAAGCTCGACAGGAATGTTTTAGAGAAAGAACTTTTGGACATGGCAAAAAATAACGCCTTGACAGCGCAAATAAAATCGGTTCATTTCTGCGATCATTTCCCCGTTGATGTAAGACATAACATTAAAATTGATCGCTTAAAACTGGCCCATGAGGTTTTGCGGAGGGAAACATGAATATTTTAGTTACCGGAGCGGGTGGTTTTTTGGGGACTCATTTGTCAGAGGGTCTTTTGTCCAAGGGACATAAGGTATGGAACTTCAGCCGGACAAAACATCCGCAACTTGAAGCGATGGGGGTTGAGACCATTTGCGGCGACCTGAGGGACGAGACCTCTGTCGCCAAAGCTTTCCGGGGAATGGACGTTGTCTTTCACGTTGCTTCCCGTGTCGGTATTTGGGGGAAATATAAAGATTTCTATCAGACAAATGTTGCCGGTACTGAAAGTGTCATTAAAGCGTGCCGGATTAATGGAATAACAAAGTTGATATATACGAGCACGCCCAGTGTTGTTTTTGATTGGGGTGATTTATGCGGAGCGGATGAGGCCGCGCCCTATTCCAGGAGATTTCATGGCCACTATGCTAAAACCAAAGCAATGGCTGAACAGCTGATTTTGCAGGCTAATGATGATAAATTGAGCACTGTCGCCCTGCGACCGCATTTGATATTCGGACCGGACGATCCGCATCTTGTTCCCCGTCTGCTCAATGCGGCAAGGCAGGGGAGACTGAAGATAGTCGGTACCGGTAAGAATCTTGTTGATGTTACCTATATACAAAACGCGGTTGACGCGCATCTGCTGGCTTTCGAGAAATTATCTCCCGAATCCGCTTTGGCGGGACAGGCTTATTTTATCGGTCAGGAACGGCCTGTTGTCCTCTGGGATTTCATCAACGAAATATTGTCGCGCCACAATCTTCCCCGGATAACGAAGAAAGTGCCTGAAGGCATCGCTTTCGGTGTAGGGTTATTTTGTGAGTCTTGGTATAAATTATTTAGGATTAACGGGGAACCGCCAATGACACGTTTTGTGTCACTGCAATTTTCACGTTCCCATTACTTCTCCCATCAAAAGGCTAATGACGATTTTGGTTATAAACCCAGTATATCTGTAGAACAGGCACTGGATCTGACGGTAGGGAAATAAAATGCTTCTCAATAAAAGTGATAAGATTACACAAAACTACGATGTAATTATAATTGGCGGCGGGTTGGGGGGAATGACTGCCGCCAATAAGCTGGCAAAAAACGGCAGGAAAATTCTCTTGCTGGAAGCCCATGACAAACTGGGAGGATTCGCCACCTGGTTTTATCGAAAAGGAAAACACATCTTCGATGTCTCACTCCACGGATTTCCCGTGGGAATGCTAAAAACCTGTCGGAAGTATTGGAGCAAAGCAATAGCCGATAAGATCATTCAACTTAAAAGGATTCGTTTTATAAATCCCATGTATCAGCTGGAAACCGATTTTACGGTGGATGATTTCACCAGCAAGCTTATCAATAATTTTAAAGTTTCATCCGAGCAGGTTGATAATTTTTTTCAACTCATTATGAATATGAATTATTACGATAACAAGGAAATGACCAACGGCGAACTGCTGGAGAGTTTTTTCCCCGGCAGAAAAGACGTTCATCGTTTCCTGATAGAACCTATTGTTTACGCCAATGGTTCGACGATGGAGGACCCGGCGATAACTTATGGGATNNCTTATGGGATCGTCTTTTCCAATTTTATGAGCAAAGGTGTTTATACTTTTGAAGGCGGGACTGATCTTGTGGTCAAGATGATGCAGGACGAACTTCTGAATAACAGTGTTGATATTCGTTTGCGGTCGAAAGTAGAAAAAATTGTGATAAAAGATAATGTGTGCCGGGGAGTATTGATTGGTGAAGATTTCATTAGTTCCAGAGCGGTTCTTTCCAACGGAAATCTCATCGGCACAATATTCAACCTGGTCGGCGCAGAAAATTTTACACCCTCGTTTATTGAAAAAGTTAAAAAAGTACGACTCAACACCAGCTCCTGTCAGGTTTATATGGGAATTAAAGAAGGTGAGAGCATCGATGATATAGGTGATCTGATATTCTACTCGGAGGCAAAAGAATTTCAAACGGACGAACTCTTGTCCATGAATACGACAAGCCGTACATTTTCTCTTTATTATCCCCGACTCAGACCGCAGTTGCAAAATGCCGGATATTCGATAGTTTCTTCCACCAACGCGCGTTACGAAAACTGGGTAAACTTAAGCAAGGAAGAGTATAAAGCAAAGAAAGAAGAGCTGATTAAGGCAACGCTGATAAGTCTGGAAAAAGTTATTCCGGGCATCGGTAAAAAAATTGATTATATCGAGTCGGCAAC
>JQOA01000181.1 GCA_000753945.1 Smithella sp. D17
GATAGAGCCACAAAGCAAGATCATATGCTTTTTGAAATACAATAAGATCGTTATGTCCTGCCATTGTTTTATATAATATTACTTTTCCTTTTATTGTTTTTGTATTTCTTTAATTTTTCGATCTTTCCAAATCAACCTTTAATAGTCCTTTGTTTTCTGTCCCTTTGAGGGACAGAAAACGTTAGATTATTAGAGTGGTTGAAATGGCTACCGGGCACAACGGAACCCGCCGTTCGCGCCCGTGTCCGTGGGCGAACTGCCCAAAATCAACGCAAAGACCCCGGCACCGGAAGNNACCGGAAGTGCTGTCCCAACCGCCACCCCGCCCGAGGGCACGAAGTGCTACGTCGGTATTATTATACCAAATAGCACCAGCACCATAACTGGTAGTGCCGTAATTCTTATTTTTTGGACCAACATTGTCATAGCCAAAAACAGTTCCCCAATTTGTTACATCTTTGCTATTTAATGCTGCCCAAGCTGATGTTGGAGCTTGAGGTTGCTGGCTAGGAGCAGAACCTGTTCCAATAGTATAATCCACCCATTCCCAGACATTACCAGAAAAGTGGTGGATGGTTTGTCCATTAAACAAATAAAGTGTAGCCAAGGAATTAGTTACTCCTGCTTCTGGATCAGCTCCATTGTAATTTCCTGTTACAGTATCTCCTACGTTTCCTCTTTTAAGAACGCCTGAACCAACGCTTCCGCCTGTCCAGTTTGTCCCCACTGATTCAATGTCCCTGGCTATTGCCATCCATTCAGCATTGTTGATTAAGTGAGCACCAATTGCTTTACATGCCACAGCTGCATTAATTTGAGAAATATTAGTCCAAGGAGTTCCTCCTGACCTTGAAACCGCATAAGCACAGCCATCACTTCCAATATCATCTCCTTCTGGACACTTTGCTTCGTATTGCATAACACAAAATCCCAATCCTGTATTAATCCAGCCAGATTCACAGCCATCAGTTGTACCTTTTTTCTTTGCTGTAACTGTTGATTCTGAAAGAGAAATAGTGCCCTCTCCTTCAAGTTTAGCGTAAATGTCAAAAGTAATTCCGTCTGATTTATAGAAATAGCACCATTCCTTGTTGGTTCCTGTATATGAAGGGTCTTTGGGAATGGTTC
>JQOA01000182.1 GCA_000753945.1 Smithella sp. D17
CCCATGGTTTGGAATTCCTTTGTTCCTTCACAAACCGCTAGCATGAGCTAAGTAAAGACTTAGCAATGGCTTATCAGGGCAGAATATTTATTATCTTATTTAAATTATCCGAAAGCTTTTTGGCATCTGCGGCGATTGCATCAGCTTTCTGTTTACTCTGCTTAAGCCGATCTTTGTTGAGGAAAGAGACAGGTTTAAGGCACTGGCGGACAAGTTTTTCCATGCATTGCGGGACAGTATCGGTATTTGTACAGACTGCGGTCTGCTGGTCATGTACCGTAAAGCTTTGCTGTGATGAGCAGCATTTCATGGCATTGTGCGGATAGCCTTTATACATGTCCGGAACGCCGATGAATGAAACACTAACGTCCCAGGTCTGGCCGATCTTAAAATCATTTTTCAGTGTTGTATCAACCAACTCATTCGATTGCGTCACAAGCGGAATCAAGGCGGTACACGTGGGAGAAATCATTCCCTGCTGCATCTGGAGCGGCTGTTGGAGAGGCTTTACTGCGAGGTTAGCCGGCTGTGCGGATTTAATTTCACCCGCTCTTGATTTTCGCCGGTGGCGCTGCATTTACGGCACCGGATAGCGATACAATCAATAATAGCGTTACTACAAGTCCCAAAAGGAAACTTTTATTTTTCATTGTCCTTCCTCCTTACTTGATAAGACATTGCTTCTGAATAGCAGAACTATAAGAAGTCCGGTTTTGTATGTCAAGGTAATCTTGTTCAGGGAATACGGATCATAGAACTTTTTCAGGGACGGCAAAGTCAGCTTTACCCATTTGTCCCTAAAAAAGAAAAAGGCCCCAGACATGCAGAATGAGTGCCCCTTTCAAAATCGAGATTCTTTTGCTTTTTAACCTGATATGGGTTTTTCCCGGCTTCAGACTAATATTATTTCACTAAGTTATCCCGAGGTTCCTTTATATTAAATTTTTCTCTTTATGTCAACAATTATTTACTTCTTCTTTCATTTTATTGTGTGAATTCCAGCACGAGGTACATGTCCTGAAGATCATCCGCAGGCAACGATGTAAAATCATCGCTTCCCGCGCTGTCTTGCCTGATTTTAACCTCAAAAGTTCCTGTCGCGCCGGCCGTCCCCTCAAAGATATCTGCTTTATAATGGATATTATTCAGACTCGGATCTTTGGATAAAGCACAGGCACTCAAAGGTTGTCCGGGCACTTGCAGTTCGACTTCGTAATTGCCCTCATGTTTTCCCATGACCGCAAGACCCGCCCGAATCATCTCAATATCGCGAATGCGGAATAGGAAGGGGTAA
>JQOA01000183.1 GCA_000753945.1 Smithella sp. D17
CAGTGCGAATTTTTCGATGGAAGAATCATAAGAGGGCTGCTCCTGCATTTTGATGAAGTCAACAATGCGGGAAATCTCCTTGTCCGAAACATAAGCGCCGTGAATACGGGAGAGCTTGGATGTGCCCGGTGGAATAAAAAGCATGTCTCCGGCGCCGAGAAGTTTTTCCGCTCCCTGCTGGTCAATGATTGTGCGCGAGTCAATTTTGGAAGAAACCTGAAATGAAATACGTGTGGGGAAGTTTGCTTTAATCAAACCGGTGATAACATCAACTGAAGGCCTCTGTGTGGCGATGATAAGATGAATTCCGGCTGCACGAGCCATTTGCGCCAGACGCGTCAGTGATTCTTCCACGTCCCGCGGCGCAACCATCATCAGGTCGGCCAATTCATCGATAATTACGACAATGTAAGGAAGTTTTGTGTGTTTTATTTGCTGCTCAACGTTGGCACTGTCGGTTGTGCCGGTTGTTTGCTCAGGTTCCAGATCAGGATCAACCTGTTTGGGTAACGCCAGAACAGTTTTGCTCTTCAGGCCTTTTAAAAGCAGTTCGTTATAGGCGTCAATGCTTTTTGCCTTGAGATCGTTGAGTATCTTGTAGCGTCTTTCCATTTCTTCTACTGTCCAGCGCAGAACCTGCGAAGCTTTTTTCGGATCAACGACGACAGGATGTATTAAATGTGGAACGCCTTCGTAAGAAGATAACTCCAGCCTCTTGGGATCAATCATCAGGAATTTGACGTCATCCGGCTGAGCTTTAAAAAGGATACTACAGATCATGGCGTTGAGAGCCACGCTTTTACCGGAGCCGGTAGTGCCGGCGATGAGCAGATGAGGCATTTTTGTCAGGTCGGCGACCACGGGCGTGCCCACAAAATTAACACCCAGCGCAATCGGCAGACGGAAAGACGATTCCAGAAAAGACTCGTTGTCGAGAACTTCTTTGAGAAAAACCGGCTCCCTTTTTAGATTGGGTATTTCAATACCAATCACAGATTTGCCGGGAATGGGGGCAAGGATACGAATGCTTGGCGCCATCAGCGCTAAAGCCAGATCATCGGAGAGATTGACTATTTTGTTGATTTTAACACCCGGGGCCGGTTCCAGCTCGTACATTGTGATTACGGGTCCGGGCATTACTTCTACCACACGTCCGTCAACACCGAAGTCGGATAATTTCTTTTCCAGAATACGGGAGTTGGTAACCAGAGCGTCACGTTTTATCCGGACATCCTTGTGCTGAGCCTCTTCCAGTAATGTAAAGGGAGGTAGTTGGAACTTTTCGTCTGT
>JQOA01000184.1:0-197 GCA_000753945.1 Smithella sp. D17
ACAGGAGAATCTACTAAAGAATTCGACTGGGAAGTAATAAGAAAAGACGGGGCAAAAAGATACATAGAGCAATCTGTCTCGTTACAAAAAGATTCATCGGGCAAACCCATCGGGTTTAGAGGAATTCTCCGTGATATCACCGAACGCAGAAAGACGGAAGAACTGCTGAAACAGAGCGAAGCTCAATACCGTTTGCT
>JQOA01000184.1:258-850 GCA_000753945.1 Smithella sp. D17
ATCTAACCCTGAAAATGACATATATGAGCCCGTCCGTGGAAAAATTACTGGGATACACAACGGAAGAAGTTGTGAAACTCCCTATGTATAAACTTCTCACGAAAAGGTCTTCACAGAAAGCGATGGAAGCTTTTTCCAGAAAGATGGAAAAGGCGTCGACAGATCCGGCCTATAAGGTTTTACTGGAACTTGAATGCCGCTGTAAAGACGGCCATTTTATATGGATTGAAGCCTCGTTTAGTTTTATTATGGACGAAAATGGGAAACCTATATCCATTTTAGGCGAAGGAAGGGAAATCACCAAGCGCAAACAAATAGAGGAATCTCTGCAAAAAAGTGAAGAGAACTTCCGCCACTCTCTTGATGATTCACCGCTGGGGGTACGTATATCAACGGTAGAAGGCGAAACAATTTATGCCAACAAGACTGTTCTGGATATGTATGGATATGACAGCATTGAAGAACTTAAAAAAATACCCATACAGGATCGCTATACGCCGGAGAGTTATACTCAGTTTCTGATAAGAAAGCAAAAAAGATTGCTGGGTGAGTTTGGCCCATCCGAATATGAAATAAGCATTGTAAGGAAAAA
>JQOA01000184.1:861-2098 GCA_000753945.1 Smithella sp. D17
GCCATCTCCATGTTTTTCGAAAAGAAATCTTTTGGAGCGGTAAAAAACAGTCTCAGGTCATTTACGAAGATATCTCTTTGCGCAGACAGGCCGAAGAGAAAATCACTACTATATTGGGGAATTTACGGAAATCTATCAGAACAACTATTCAGGTATTAGGCACAGCATCGGAAGCAAGAGACCCTTATACGGCCGGACATCAGAAAAGAGTCGCCGATCTGGCCCGCATGATTGCCACCGAGATGGGCCTTCCCCAGGATTCAATTGAAGCAATCCGTATGGCCGGCGCCATTCATGATATCGGGAAGATTTCCATACCATCGGAAATTCTGTGCAAACCGACAAAACTGACCGACCTTGAGTACTCTCTTGTCCAGGCTCACACCCAGTATAGTTATGAAATAATGAAAGACGTTGAATCTCCCTGGCCATTAGCCAACATTGTTTACCAACATCATGAGAGAATAAACGGCTCCGGTTATCCGCAAGGGTTAAAGGGCGAAGATATTCTTATTGAAGCCCGCATCCTTGCCGTTGCCGATGTGGTTGAGGCCATGGCATCCTATCGGCCTTACAGACCTTCTTTAGGGGTGCAAAGTGCGCTCACAGAGATTGAAGATAACGCCGGGATTCTCTATGACAGCAAGGTAGTGAAAACGTGCTTAAAGCTGTTTAGGGAGAATAGATTCAAACTCGAATGAAAGAACGTTTATGCTTTATTCAGTACTCTTAGTCACGTTAAATATTGAAGATTTAGAAAGTGAGGCTACTTGAACCTTTCTACTGTTATAATTTTGGGCATAGTTCAAGGCTTGACCGAACTTTTTCCTGTCAGCAGTTCCGCTCATCTGGTTATTCTTCAAAGTTTTTTACCGGATTTTCATCAACCGGGAGTTGCTTTTGACGCGATACTGCATCTGGGCACACTGTTCGCCGTCGCTTTCTATTTCCGTGTTGATATCTGGAGAATGTTCAAAGCTCTTCTGCCCAACCAATCGGCAACACTTTTCAGCGCAAAGGAAATCACCTCTTTAAGAAAGATCTTTATTTTTTTAATTATCGGCACCATGCCTGTCGTTTTTTTCGGTTTCTTATTTAAAGACTCTATCCACGGCATTTTCGGATCCGCTCAAGCGGCGGCATTTTTTCTAATCATTACAGGATTCCTGCTATTTTTTTCCGACAAAGTAACTGATGCCCGGCGCGATGAAAAAGATATGAATCTTACCGACAGCAT
>JQOA01000185.1 GCA_000753945.1 Smithella sp. D17
CTCAATAAATACGTGACCATTGGACCAATTTTCGAATGAATATTTAAATCACCTAATTTACATATTTTAAAAAATGTAATTGCATAAATATTCAAGATAAACGCTCATTAATGAACGAGCAAGAAATATAACAAATAGAAAAGTAAGGAGGATTTTATGGCAAGTTTGTGGATTGATTTAAGGGATATTAATTTCCAATTGTTTGAGGTCTTCAAGATAGGAGAAACATTGCTCGGTAAGGGCCGTTATGCGGACTATGATGTCGATACGTGCAAGATGGTTCTGGACCAGGCAGCAAAGTTTGCGGAGACTGAACTTGCGCCCACCTATCCTGATGAAGTTCATCGTAAACCAGTCGAAGCAACATTTAAGGATGGAAAAGTAACAACACCTGAAGCTTATAAAAGGCTCTACAAGCTTTATTGTGAAGGCGGATATATGGCCACGGCTGACGAGCCGGAAGTAGGCGGTCAAGGATTTCCTGCTTGTATAGCGGCAGCTTGCGCTAACATGTTTTTGTCGACCAACCAGGCGTTCCTTATGTATCCCGGTCTTTCCCACGGAGCCGCAAGGTTGATGCAGGATTATTTCCAGCATCCACTGCGTGATATCCTTCTCGAAAAAATGTTTAGCGGTGAATGGGCGGGAACCATGTGTCTGACTGAACCGGGTGCCGGTTCCGACGTCGGCCTTTTAAAGACCTCGGCAAAGAAGAACGCCGACGGTACCTACTCCATTGTTGGCACCAAGAGCTTCATCTCCGCCGGTGATCATGACCTGACCCCGAACATTATTCACCCTGTTCTGGCCAGAATCGAAGGTGACCCCAAAGGAACAAAAGGCATTTCCATTTTCATGGTTCCCAAGGTCAGATTCAATGAGAAGGGCGAACTCGGAGAAACCAACGATGTTACCTGCGGCAACATTGAAAGCAAAATGGGCATCCACGGCAATGCAACCTGTACTCTGAATTTCGGTTCCGACAATAAATGTATCGGTTATCTGATGGGTGAAGAACGTCAGGGTATGCCGATCATGTTCCACATGATGAACGAAGAGCGTCAGGGCGTCGGCATGATGGGCGCATCCCTTGCCGGAGCAGCCTATCTCCATGCTCTTGATTATGCTAAACAGAGAATTCAGGGACAGGACGTCATAGAAATGGCTATGAAGATTGATGGTGGGTCGGTTACTATCATTCGTCATCCGGATGTTCGCAGAATGCTGCTTAAAATGAAATCCACTTCTGAAGGTCTTCGTATGTTATGTTTCCTGTGTTACTTCTGCATGGATAATGAAATCCAGGCCATGGTCGAAAAAAACGAAGAACAGCAGGCATACTGGCATGGTTTTATCGAAATTCTTACACCGATCGTAAAATCCTACTGCACCGACGCGGGCATGGATGTCTGCCAACTTGCCGTGCAGACCTACGGCGGTTACGGCTACTGCCGCGAGTATCCGGTCGAGCAGATGGTGAGAGATCAGAAGATCAATCAGATATATGAGGGCACCAACGGTATTCAGGCTCTTGACCTGCTGGGCCGTAAACTGGGCATGAAGAAAGGCCTTTATTTCATGAACCTGATGGCTATGATCAAGGAAACCATTGAAGAAGGCAAAAAGGTAGACTCTCTGAAAAATGAAGTGGCAATCGTGGAAAATTCTTTGAATGCCGTGGCAGAAACATCTATGGCCTTTGCCAAGATGATCAAAGTCACTCCTTATGTTCCCCTGATCGGAGCTTGCGATTTCCTGAACTGCATGGGTGATGTCATTGTGGGCTGGCTGCACCTCAAAATGGCTCTTGTTGCTATTCCGAAGTTCTTTGCTGCGGATACCGGCGAACAGGATAAAGCCTTCTATCGTGGTAAAATTGAAGCTGCCAGATTCTTTATTGGCCGCACGACAGGATTGGTCATTCCGAAATTGGAAAACCTGAAGAAAGATGAACAGAGTTGTATGAATATTCCTGAGGAATCATTTGCTGTCTAAGAAAATGATTTATTAAAAGTAATTTTAGGCAGGGAGGTGTTAAAGCCTCCCCGCTTTTTTTGTATTATCAAAATACTTTTGTAATCTTATCGCAAATATATTGACAAGGGAAATATAATATGTATAAAAACTGACGCTCAGTCATAAAAGAGCAAAAATACGGTAAATAGAAATAGTGAGGAGGAGTATATGGCGAGTCTTTGGTTTGATTTAAGAGATGTTAAATTCCAATTGTTTGAAGTATTCAAAATAAGAGAAACCTTACTGGGTAAGGGACGTTATGTGGACTTTGATGCTGATACGTGCAACATGGCGCTTGATCAGGCTGCAAAATTTGCCGAGCTTGAGATTGCCCCTACTTATCCTGACGAAGTTCATCGTAAACCGGTCGAAGCAACATATAAGGACGGCAAAGTAACAACACCTGAAGCTTACAAGAGACTATGGAAGCTTTATTGTGAAGCAGGTTACGTAGCCATGGCCGATCAGCCGGAAGTAGGCGGTCAGGGATTCCCGGCAATTATAGCAGCGTCCTGTGGACATATGATGTTGTCCTGTAATCCGGCATTTATGATGTACCCCGGCGTTACTCACGGCGCGGCAAGGCTGATGGAGGATTATTTCCAACATCCTCTGCGTGATGTCGTTCTGCAAAAAATGTACAGCGGTGAATGGGCTGGCACGATGTGTCTGACAGAACCGGGCGCCGGCACCGATGTCGGAGCTTTAAAAACAACCGCCAAGAAAAATGCTGACGGCACTTACTCCATCGTGGGCACCAAGAGTTTCATTTCAGGCGGCGATCAGGATCTGTCGCCGAATATTATCCACCCGGTTCTGGCCAGAATCGAAGGTGATCCGAAAGGAACGCGAGGTATTTCCATTTTCATGGTTCCCAAAATCAGATTCAATGAAAAAGGCGAGTTGGGTGAATCAAATGATGTATACTGTAGTGGTATTGAAAGCAAAATGGGCATTCACGGCAGCGCCACCTGTACCCTTAATTTCGGCGACAACGGCAAATGTATCGGTCATCTAATGGGTGAACAAGGCCAGGGCATGCCAATTATGTTTCACATGATGAACGAAGAGCGTCAGAACGTCGGCTTGATTGGCGCGGCGCTTGCCGGTGCGTCTTACCTTCATGCTCTCGATTATTGCAAACAAAGAATACAGGGACAAAACGTCATCGCCATGGCCTTGAAGGATGAAAACGCTCCTGCAGTGCCCATCATTGATCATCCCGATATCCGCAGAATGCTGATCAAAATGAAGTCAATTTCAGAAGGTCTTCGCGCCTTGTGTCTGCTCTGCTATTTCTGCATGGACAATATGTTCAGCGCGATGTTCTCCGCGGTTTTAGACCCCAATGCCAATAAAGAAGAATTGGAAAAAGAAAGAGAGTATTGGGCAGGCTTGCTCGAAATTCTCACCCCTATAGTCAAATCCTACGCTACAGACATGGGTATGGCAGGTTGTGATCTGGCCGTACAAAGTTACGGCGGTTACGGCTACTGCCGCGAGTATCCGGTTGAACAGATGATGAGAGATCAGAAAATAAACGCGATTTATGAGGGCACTAACGGCATTCAGGCTCTTGACCTGCTGGGACGCAAGCTGGGGATGAAAAAAGGTGCTTATTTCATTAACCTGCTTAACTATACCAAAGATGCTATTGACGAAGCCGAGAAGATCGACGCCCTTAAGGGAGAAGCAGCCATCGTCAAAGACGCTTTGACTGCCTGCGGATTAACAGCCAAGGATTTTTCCAAAATGATCGGCACGGCACCATTCGTTCCTTTGATTGGCGCCTGCGATTATCTTAACTGTCTGGGTGACGCTCTTGTCGGCTGGCTGCACCTTAGAATGGCGAATGAAGCGGTTAAGAAGTTCTTTGATGCGTCAACGAACGAAAAAGAAAAAGCTTTCTATCGTGGCAAGATCGAAGGAGCCAGATTCTTCATTAATCGTATTACAGGACTTGTACCTGCAAAACTGGAAAATCTGAAGAAAGATGAACAGAGTGCGATGAATATTCCCATTGAATCTTTTACCGGCGAATAAACACACCTGAAAGAAACAATTCCAGGCGGGGAGGTCTTATAACCTCCCCGCTTTTTTAATGAGACTCGCTGAGCGCGAATGTAATGAAGCGCAAAGCGTAAGTGGAACTATCCCAGGAGCGAAGCGACGAGGGATTGTCCTATTGACCTGCCTTTTAATTTATGCCAAAAGAAAAACATGCGAAGAAGAAAACAGCAAACTCAGTTGCAATCAATAGGCGAAGTTTTATTTTCTGCCTTGAAGAAAAAGGGCCTGAACTTAAAAATCGAAGAGAATGCTCTGCTGAAACTTTGGCCAAAAGCTGTGGGACCGCAAATTGCTTCGAAAACACAGCCTGATTGTTTGCGAGGCGGCATCTTATTTGTTAAAACAATTTCCTCGGTTTGGGTGCAGCAACTTCATTTCATGAAAGAAGAAATTCGGGATAAATTAAACAAACTTGCCGGGAAAAATGTCATAAAAGAAATCCGCTTTTTGGTTGGCCACACACCCGTCCAGATAAAATCCGGAGAAAATGTTTCGTCAACAAAAAAAATAGTATTAAAAGAAAGAGACAAAAAAATGATTGCTGACTGCACAGCGGCTTTAGCCGACCATGAATTGGCATCCATATTCAAGCGTATTATGCAAATAGAAATCAGTCGCCGCCGTCAGCTGGAAAGCAAGAAAGTCCGGTGAAGACACCTTCCATCTCCTGAGTATATTTTTTATTTTGATCATAGATAAAAAGCGGTGATTCAATTTTTATTTCTTCATGGCCGCCGCTTTTCCCTTCCAGTAAAACAAATTCCGCTTTAGAAAAATTATCAGAAAGAACCAACTTCATTTTTTTTGGTTCAATATCATTATCCCGGAAAAGACAAATAAGTTCAACTAACCGTTTCGCCGGATAAATAGTAAAAACGGTGCCGGCAGGTTTAAGTAAATATTTTGCCGCGGTTAAGAAATATTTTAAAGAACCTTTTATTTCGTGGCGGGCAATGGCTTTTTCAGGATGCGGATTTATTCTGCCTGAATTCAGTTTTCGATAAGGAGGGTTAAAAATTACTGTATCAAAGGACTGCGCCGGAAAGACATTTTTTATATCACGGGCATCTCCGGAAAATATTTTAACACGGCTTGCCAGTTCATTTATTCTCGTGCTTTTTTCGGCGAGAGCCGCAAGATTTTTCTGAATTTCCAAGCCGGCGAAATTACTTTGAGGAAAACGCTTTGCCAGAATAAGGAGAATAATGCCGCTGCCGCATCCTATATCAATAGCGCGGGCGCGCGGTTTTAAGGATACAAAATGAGCAAGCAGAATTGAGTCCAGAGAAAATCTGTATCCTCGTCTGGTTTGAAAAACCCTTAAACGTCCTTCAAGAATTGTATCAAGGGTTTCTTCTTCCATATTCTGCATATTCAAAATTTTCAATCCAGTTTATGAACAAAAATACCGCTACGCAGTTTCGGTTCAAACCACGTTGACTTCGGCGGCATTATTGCTCCGGCATCGGCAACTTTTATTATTTGTTCCATACTCGTGGGATAGAGAGAAAATGCCACGGCAAAGCCATCTTTGTTGACCAGCTTTTCCAGTTCATCCATCCCCCGTATACCGCCGATAAATTTAATGCGGTCGTCTACGCGCGGATCTTTAATTCCTAGAACAGGAAACAGTAGATGATCCTGCAATATGGCTGCATCCAGGCTGGCTACGGGATCGTTTTCGTTATAAACGCCTTTTTTAACCGTTATTTTGTACCACTCATCCCCTAAATACATGCCGAAATCATGAAACTGCTCAGGCGATCGGGCCGTGAAATTTTTACTAACCGTGAAGCAGGCACTGATTTTTTCGATAAATTCCCCTGGAGTCAAACCGTTCAAGTCCTTAACTGCGCGGTTATAATCCATAACCTTAAGTTGAGTGTGAGGAAAAAATACCGCCAGCACGGATTCATATTCCTTTACAGAAACATTGGATTTATCCTGAGAACGTCTGTTTCCGGCAATTGTGGCGGCGGCGGCGGCTCGATGATGTCCATCGGCAATATAAAGAGATTCAACCTCGGAAAATTCTTTTCTGATTTTATCGATTCGTTTTGCGCCGTCTACAACCCATACTGTATGTTTAACACCATCTTCCGCAGTGAAATCATATTCCGGAGAGGCTGCCGTTATTTCATCTACAATCTTATTCAAATTCTTACGTTCCCGATAACTTATAAATACCGGACCGGTTTGTGCATTGACTGTATCAACATGCCGGATACGATCTTCTTCTTTATCCTTCCTTGTCAATTCATGTTTTTTAATTTTTCCCGCGTCATATTCGGACGCGCTCATCAATCCGACTATTCCCGTTTGCACTTGAGGACCCATTTTCTGTCTGTAAATATAAAAACAGGGCGATTTGTCCTGTATCAGCACACCCTTTTCCACCATTTGAGTAAAGTTGCGTTTCGCCGTCTGATAAATAAGGTCATCATTGCTTTTTGTATTATCGGGGACATCAATTTCCGATTTTTCCACATGCATGAAGCTCAAAGCGTTGCCCCAAACAGCTTTTTGTCCCTCTTCCCTGGTCATAACGTCATAAGGAAGCACCGCGACCTGAGAAACGAATTTTTGTTGTGGCCGCACCGCTTTAAAAGGTAAAACTAATGCCATAATTTACAAACTCCTGTATTTACTTTTCTTGCGAAATTGATAACATACTGTCATAATCTACACAATATAAAATTGATAAGAAGGGAGAACATATGGGAAATACCCTGGTTTTTATTCACGGTCTGGAAAGCACGGCGCAGGGCGCGAAAGGACAATTTTTTTCTCAATATTTCCCGGAAATGATTATTGAAGATTATACGGGAGATTTTAACGCGCGCATGAAAAAACTCAATGGAATCCTTGCCGGAAAAACTGAACTGATAATAGTAGGGTCAAGTTACGGAGGTTTAATGGCAGTTCGCTATGCCATGGAAAATGAAAGCAAGATGAAAAAATTGATATTGCTTGCACCGGCTCTAAACCTTCCCGAATTCAAGTCCGGTACCTGTAAAAAATTGATTATTCCTGTCATCATATACCATGGAACCGGCGATGATGTCGTTGATCCCTACATTGTAAAACAAATCGCTTCAAAATATTTCAGTAATCTTGAATATCATCTTGTAGAGGATGATCATCCCCTGCATGCGACTTTCCCACTGCTGGATTGGAAAAAACTTCTTACGGTCGTCTGAACAAGGGGTTGCAACCCCTTGTTCTATGCGGATTTACGGTAATTATGATCATACAAAACAAACACTATATATAAAGAAGCGTTAGACGCACTTCACTAGTGTCGTGTCAATCCAGAAATGTCATTTCGACCGCAGGGAGAAATCTAAGATTTCTCAGTTGTGAAGGCTCCTTCGAAATGACAGAGTATCGTTGACATGACACTAGTAGTAAATTACCTTGACAATCTTTTCCCGATATTTTAGTCTTCTACACAAATTATATCAGATTGATAATATTATGTATTCGAAAAAAATAGTTATTCGCTACACTCCGGATGTCGTTCAACAGCCTGTAATTTATCAGCTCGTTAAACAATATGATCTGGTGTTCAATATTTTAAAAGCAAGGATTTTCCCGCGCCGCGAAGGTGTTATAGTTCTGGAATTAAGCGGTTTAAAAGATAACTTTGATCAGGGAATTCGTTTTTTAAAAGAAATGGGGCTTAAAGTAGAACCCCTGTCCAAAAGCGTAAGTCAAAATGCTGATAAGTGTGTTCACTGCGGCGCCTGTACTGCTTTTTGCCCCACAGGAGCGCTGGCTTTTGAAAAAGAATCTCTCAAAGTCTTATTCGACGCCGAAAAATGCAACGGCTGTGAACTTTGCGTTTCCGCCTGCCCGGTCCGCGCCATGGAAATCAATCTTCTTTAACTGTTTAGTCACTCCCGCTTGTATAGCCCATACACCACAACAATCGTCAGGGCCTCCGAATTTCGCTGCATTTCGAAGGGCATGGGATTCCTCTACCGCACGCGGCATCATTCGATCAGTGCAATTGTGCTTTTCAATAATTGAAGAAAACCGGAGTATTATTTCCCTGCTTGCTTGTTGGATTCTTTTAGTAATTTATTGACATCGCCAGGAACTTCCTTACTTTCTTTGTATAGCTCCTTGGTGTCTTTAAAAAAACCCTTGCTTTTATCCACTATTTCATTGGCACCGGACTTCATCATGTTAATTGATTTATCAATTTTTTCCGGCATTTTATTTGGATCTTCCAGATAGTAATAACCGAAAGCCGCTAATAAAATCAGCAATAAGATCAACGCTAATTTAATCAAGCTTTTAAACATAAAATGCAGGATTAATATTATAATGAAGACAACGATCATTATAAGTACTCCCGGGTGAACAGATATATAACCGGTAATTGCATCCATTATAAAATCTCCTTTGCATTTGTCAGGCAAGGCCTAATTTATATTAACTTTATTATGAAATCCATTATTATTTAATCTTCATAATTTATCTGTTGCTTATCTGCGCTTTTTTTCGTATTTTATATCTATAAGGAAAAGATCGTCAATGGATCAAGACAGACTTAATACTTTACACGATTTAGAAGAAAAGTTTTCTTACTGTTTCCGCGATATTAATCTTCTCTCTACCGCGCTTACTCATCGTTCTTATGTCAATGAAAATAAGCAACTGGCTGTTTCCGATAATGAAAGATTCGAGTTTTTAGGTGACTCTGTTTTAGGCGTTTGCGTAAGTGACCTCATTATTAAAAAATATGTTACTTTTCCCGAAGGTACACTTACCCAAATTCGCGCCGCGCTGGTGAACGAAAAACAGTTAGCCCAGCTCGCCCGCAATTTACAAATTGGCGACTGTCTTTTACTGGGTCGCGGCGAAGAGAGCTCCTGCAGCCGCACCAAGGATTCTTTTTTAGCTAACGCTTTTGAAGCGGTTATTGCCGCTATATATCTTGATTCTGATTTTGACAACGCAAAAATCATTATAACAAAATTAATCGAACCGCTATTGAAAGATGACAATTCATCTTCTGAATATTTCGACTATAAAACCGCTCTGCAGGAACTCTGTCAAAAAAGGTATAGAACAACGCCTCTATACACGGTTACCGGTTCCACAGGCCCCGATCATGATAAAAATTTTGAAGTAAAAGTAGTTATTGTGAATAAATTAACGGAAACCGGAACCGGCAAAAGCAAGAAGGAAGCCGAAAAACAAGCTGCGCAAAAAGCTTGGGAAATACTGCACAATGAAGAAGACTAATCATGAATCGAATAGTAACAATAACCCTTTAATTATTCCCATCTTCATCATGAATAGCGGTTGTCCGCATAGTTGTATTTTTTGCAATCAAAAAATTACCGCCGGAAATTTCCCTCGTAAAATAACAAAGGAATTCTTTGACACGGAAGTCAACTCTTATCTGTCCTGGAACAAAGACAAATCCAGAAAGGCGGAAATTGCCTTTTATGGCGGAAGTTTTACCGCAATTGATTCGGTTTATCAGGAGGAACTTCTTTCCTGGGCATACTCTTTTATTCAAAGAGGTATTGTTACTTCCATCAGAATTTCGACAAGGCCGGATTATATTGAAGAGAATAACTTGCCGGTACTGAATAAATATGGGGTTACCACAGTAGAAATCGGTGCACAGTCGTTTATTGATGAAGTGCTGCGATTTGCTCAAAGAGGCCATAAGGCTGATTCAATAGTCAAGGCATTGACTATTTTAAAGCACAATGGCTTCCGGACCGGATTGCATCTTATGGCTGGTTTACCTAAAGACACAAAAGAAGGCTTTATTTATTCCCTCAATAAGACAATTGAACTCAAACCTGATACCGTAAGGATTCATCCGGTAATCGTTTTAAGCGGCACACTTCTTGCGGAAGAATTTCAAAAAGGAAAATATAGACCGTTGGAACTTTCCGAAGCTGTTGAATTATGCCGTATAGCCTGGGAAAAACTATCCATAGCCGGCCTTCGCGTCATCAGAATGGGCGTGCAGTTGACTCCGGAAATGGAAAAAGACGGCGCGGTACTGGCAGGCCCTGTTCATCCGGCTTTGGGGAATCTTGTTCTTTCTTCTATTTTCTATGACCACACAATGAATCTATTAGACAAGGTTTATCCGGATACCAAAGAACTTCGCTTCAGCTTGTCTGAGCGTGATATTTCTAATTTCCGTGGTTTGAAGAACATGAACATAAGGGCAATAAAAAAGCTTTACCCTCGCACAAATTTAATTGTAGAATCAAACATCCGACAGAAGCGCGGCGAAATATCCGTGACCGCCGATTCGGGGAAATCTTTTAATCTTAAGATTCCGGGAATTATTTAATCCAAAGGAGATAATTAAATTGTTTAAATCAGGATTTATCGGCATCATTGGCCGCCCTAATGTGGGGAAATCCACATTTCTTAATGCTGTTGTCGGCGATAAAATTTCGATAGTTGCCGATAAACCGCAAACAACCAGGGACAAAATAACCGGCATTAAAAATTTTCCGGACGCACAGCTTATTTTTATTGATACTCCGGGAATGCACAATCCCAAGACACCGCTTAATCGCGCCATGGTGCAAACTGCACAGAAGGCAATCGGTGATGCCGAAATGCTGCTCATGCTTATCGAAGCCAATGCCGATGTTCATCAAAATGATCTTTTTTTAATAGACTCATTGAAACAGATCAAAGTGCCTGTTTTTCTGGTTATCAATAAAATTGATCTTATCGATAAAAAACTTCTTCTGCCGCTGATAGACAAATTCCGTAACCTCTATAACTATCGCGAAATTTTCCCAGTATCAGCTCTAAAAGGTGACGGCCTTGACGAACTGCTTGCAACCATCAAACAAATCCTTCCTGAAGGTCCGCAATTATTCCCCGAAGATATTATGACCGACGCGACCGAAAGATTTATCGCGGCTGAATTTATCCGCGAACAAATCATGCTTCTCACTAAGCAGGAAATTCCCTACGTCAGCGCCGTAACAGTCGATTTATTTAAAGATGACGAAGAGAAAAATATAATCCGTATCAGCGCGACAATTAATGTAGAGAAAGAATCCCAAAAGGCAATTATGATCGGCAAAAAAGGCTCGATGCTCAAAAATATCGGTACACGGTCCAGATTGCAGATGGAAAAACTATTTGGTACCAAGGTTTTCCTGGAACTGTTTGTGCGAGTAAGAAAAGACTGGACGACCTCCGATAAGATGCTGCGGGAATTTGGCTTATTGAAGCCCTAGAAGACGGCTACTATAAACAGAGGATATATTTTAAATGCAGGCAAAACCAGTAATAGCCATTGTCGGCCGTCCCAACGTCGGCAAATCAACGCTTTTCAACAGAATTGCAGGAAAACAAAAGGCTATCGTAATTGACGAACCCGGAGCCACCCGCGACCGCAACTACATGGATTGTGTTTTCCGGGATAAAGCTTTTACGCTTATTGATACCGGAGGATTTGAACCGGCATCGGAAGAAAAAATCCTGGTACAAATGCGCGAACAAAGCAATCTGGCTATTGAAGAAGCAGACGTCATTATTTTTTTAATGGATGGAAAAGACGGGCTTACCCACTCGGATATGGAAATTGCCAAACAACTAAGAGGCAAGGATAAAAATGTTTTTTATGTTGCTAACAAAGTTGACGGAGACCGCCACAAAGAAATGCTCACCGATTTTTACCGTCTGGGCATTGATGAAATCTATCCGATTTCCGCGCAGCATGGCGCGGGGGTTGATGAACTATTGAATATCATTGTCCGTGATTTTCCCCCAGCGGTAGACGATAAAGACGACAAAGATACACAAATTAAGATAGCCATCGTCGGCAAACCCAATGTGGGCAAGTCATCACTCGTCAATAGAATCCTGGGTAAAGAAAGAAGCATCGCCAATCCTACTCCCGGTACAACGCGCGACGCTATTGACATGCCGGTAAAAGTTCAAGGCAAAAATTATTTGCTGATTGATACGGCGGGAATCCGCAGAAAAAGTAAAATCAGCCTGACCTTGGAAAAATACAGCGTTGTTCAGGCGCTCAAATCAATCAATCGCTGTGATATAGCGCTTGTTTTAATTGATGCCGAAGATGGGCTGACCGATCAGGACACAAAGATTATCGGCCTCGCTTATGAGCGGGGAAAAGCCTGCATCATCGTAGTAAATAAGTGGGATAAAATTGAAAAGGATAACTCCACCGTGGGGAAATTTGTTGAGGATATTAAAGATAAAATCAAATTCATGGATTTTGCTCCCATTATTTTTATCTCGGCAGTCACAGGACAACGTGCGCCTAAGATCTTTGAGCTGGTTGATAAAGTTTATGATCAATATACAAAGAGGATAGGCACCTCCCCTTTAAATGATCTGCTGGAAAAATCCATGCAGAGAAACCCGATGGCGCGTTATCAGAACAAACAGATGCATATTTCTTATGCAACCCAAGTAGATATAAAACCACCTACGTTTATCTTATTTATCAGCAACACCAAAGGCATACATTTTTCTTACGAGCGA
Source organism: Smithella sp. D17 (assembly GCA_000753945.1). Taxonomy (GTDB): domain Bacteria; phylum Desulfobacterota; class Syntrophia; order Syntrophales; family Smithellaceae; genus Smithella. The sequence continues at coordinate 12,607 of JQOA01000185.1, forward strand.
TACCTTATGAATCAAATCCGCGAAACTTTCGGCTTTGACAGTGTGCCACTGAAGCTTGTTTTCCGGAAAAAACGATAATTTATCGAAAAACACCAAAAGATAAATTGAAATGAAAAGGAGGAACAGATTCTATGGCAAAAATCATGGCTTTATTAGTCGTTGTTGAGCTTTAATGTTTTCCCCCGGGACAACGGGTATTCTTTTATTAATATTATCGCTTTCAATCACCTTTTTCTGATCGAAAAAAGAACTAAATTGCAGTGTTACCGGAAGCTTGTCTCTCAAGATCACATCTACATTGACCGTATCTTTAATCGGCACGGATAGCATACCATCAATAGGTGTCTTCCCATGCAATACGAAATCAAGAGGCACGTCAAAGACACTATTAATGGGAACAGGAAGAGACTCTTGCAGTTTGACAGCCAGGGTATCTTTAATATGGAAATCATGCTTTAAAGGAATAACCAGGTTCAAAGGCATTACACCTTTTACAGGCACGTCTATATTTACACCAAGAATTTTAATGGTGACTTTGGTTTCAAAAGGAAACTCGGTTTTTATATTAAGTTTTTCATCCATGCGAAACACATGATCAATGGGAATGTTCAAAGGTTTATCAAAAGTCACATTAAATTTCTGATTTACCGGCACTTTGACGACCGTTTTTACAGGTACCGCATAATCGAATTCATTTTTAATGGGAATATGGAACGTGTGATCGATAGAGGCTGAAGCAGGAATACTGGAATCGACAGAGGCCGTTATGATTCTCTTATAAATATATCTTTGTTCATATAAACTCAGTACAATTGGACCATATTTCACAAAAAAATAAATCAAAAAAGCTACAAATACAATGAAAACAAAAGAGGCGCAGATAAGGAAATATTTGAATATTCGAGAGTTCTTTTTCTCTTCCAGTTTCTCAACAGAAGATTTCATTTTCTGAATTATCTTGTTGGTAATCAAGTTATTTGTCTCCCGATTATTTTATAAAATATTATCATTACAAATCACTTTTAGCAAGTGTTGGATTATTTTTATAATGTGTCTGGTGTTTAAAAGTATCTATCCTCCATTTTCCGGTAAATATTTTCTTGACATACAGGGCCATAATTTTTATATGTCACCATGCTCACGCATAAGGATGCGGTAAAAGACCACTTTCCTACGGTGATCGATTGGCTCGCAAAATACTAACACCAATAATACTTACTAATGAAATTACTCCGGTTCCTGCCGTATAAAACCCCGCTTATTATTCTTGTGGTTTTAAAATAAATTTGTCAATATACCGGCAATTTCTTGGAGGGTTGTTTTTTGATCTACTTCCGCAACGTAAGTCTGTCTTTTTTAGATAAAAAGCTGTTTGATAACATCAACTGGACAATTCATCCCAAAAGCCGCATCGGCCTGGTCGGTGATAACGGCACGGGTAAAACGACTCTGTTTCGGGCGATACTGGATCAGATACATCTTGATTCCGGCCTGATAGAAATTCCCGGCAGAAAACAGAAAGTGTTCGGTTATTTGCCACAGGATCTGGTGGAACTTGAACCTATCCCCCTGATCGAGTTCCTCAAGAAAAAAAGCGGAATATCCGCTATTGAAGGATCCATCAGGGATTTGGAGCATCGGCTATCGCGGATAAAACAAAACACCGCTGAATATGGCGAGGTTTCGCAAAAGTATTCCGACGCGCTGGCTCATTTCAGCGCCATGGACGGCTATGCTTTTGAAGCCCGGGCCAAACAGCTGCTCAAAGGCTTCGGATTTAAGGAAAGCGACTTTACTCAAAATTGCGAGCTATTCTCCGGCGGCTGGAAAATGCGCATTCTGCTGACATCCATTCTTCTGGCCCGGCCGGACATCATGCTTCTGGACGAGCCGACAAATCATCTGGACACGGAAAGCATGGAATGGCTGGAATCTTATCTTAAGGACTACCCGGGAACAATCATCGTTATTTCTCACGATCATTTCTTTCTCGATAAAACAGTTATGCAGATTGCCGAGCTTTCCTCCTGCAACATTCATATTTATAAAGGAAACTATTCCTGCTATTTGACCGAAAAAGATAAGCGGCACGCCGCTTTGAAAAAAGAAATGGAACTGCAAAGGGCGCAAATCAAAAAAATTGAAGAATTTGTGGAACGATTCCGTTACAAGGCCACCAAAGCCTCTCAGGTGCAAAGCCGCGTTAAAATGCTGGAAAAATTTTCCACCGTGACTCTTGAAGGGAAAAGTAAAAGCGTCGCCATGAAATTTCCCGAGGGGAAAAAAAGCGCCAGGGAAGTCGTTAAGGCAATTGATCTGGGTCATCACTACGGCGATTTAAATGTTTTCAGCAGTCTGAATTTTACTTTATTCCGCGGGGACAAGGTGGCTTTTGTCGGTGTGAACGGTTCCGGTAAATCAACCTTATCCCGGCTGCTGAGCCTCTCCGAACATCCTTCTCACGGATCAGTAAAATACGGCGACGGCGTCAATATGGCTTTCTTTTCTCAGGAAAGTTCACAAAACTTAAATTATGAAAACACCATCTGGGAAGAAATAAATTCCATGCCGGCCAAAGCTTCGGATCAGGAAAAACGCAACCTTCTGGGCGCGTTCTTGTTTTCGGGAGATGACATTTTCAAATCAATATCCGTGCTCTCCGGCGGAGAAAAATCGCGTCTGGCCCTTTTAAAGATCATGCTTCTCGACACCAACTTTCTGATTCTGGATGAACCGACCAATCATCTTGATATAAAAACCAAAGATATTTTTCAAAACGCGCTGATCAACTATCACGGCACGGTGGCCATCGTTTCGCATGACCGTTATTTTCTGGATCATCTGGTCAATAAAGTTTTCGAGCTCAAGGATGGGGCCATCAACGACTATCACGGCAATTATTCATACTTTATCGAAAAACGCGGCCAGACAATAACAACGCAAAAAGATAATGTGAAAACACAGGAGAAGAACGCCAAAGAGACGGTTTTCAAAACGAAAGAGCAAAAGAGGCAGGAAGCGGAAGACAGAAACAAACTGTCGAAAATGAAGAGTGCCTGCAAGAAAGAATTGACGGCAATAGAACAAAAGATAGAATTACTGGAAACGAAAAAGAATCAGCATGAAACGGCATTGTGCGATCCGGAAACACACAGGGATTCAGTTAAAATTAAAACCATTAATCTGGAATTAAAAAAAATTAACGAGGAACTGGAACGTTCTTACAACATCTGGGCGGAACTGAATTCGGAACTGGAACAGATCACCATAACCAACACTGAAAAACAGTGAGAAGCTATCTTTTTAAGCCCCATCCATCGTTGTTTTTTCCGCATTCTGATACCAGGCGGCGGGATCGGTCAGAAATTCTTCCGTATCGCGCAGAGAAAGAAAATGCTGGCGCTCAATACCGGCCAGCAAATTAAAAAAATCTTTTTCCTTGGGATCGGTGCTCCCATGTTCCAGTTTAGTATAAAGAGCCACACCCCTTGCTTCAAAATCAATTGCCGTGCGAATCGCTTTCAGGTCATCTTCATTACCTTTGATACGGGCGGCCTTCTTCTCCGAAAGTGATTTTAAGATACTTCCAGCTAATGATTTTTTTACTTTAAGAGGAACAGTTGCCGGCCATTTCTTTTTCTTCTCCCACTGCTCATGCAATTTTTTTAATACTTCGTAATGTTCTTTTTCTTCATCGGCTATTTGTTTGAACATATTCTTACCGGCCATATTTTTTGTCCGGCGGGCATTAACCAGATAAAAATCCCTTTCTTTCTGTTCATTTTCCAGAGCGAATTTAAGGGCATTCATTCTTTTATTCATTTTGATGCCTCCTTACGCGAATATTCAAAAAAATATATTTGACCTATTATAGAAGATATTATTGATTAGAGCAATACGTATTATTTTTTAATATCCAAGACATATTCGGCGATATTGTTACAATGATCGGAAATGCGTTCCAGATGAATGAGCATCTCTACAAAAATCAGTCCCGCCTCGGTGCTGCATAGACGATTATGAAATCTCTTGAGATGATTATTGCGAGCTTCTTTCACTTTATCATCTATCTCTTCTTCCCGTTGAATAATACTGACTATTTTCCCCTTATCGGAAACATCGATCAGAGATATAGCTTCATTAATGTTTCGGCTCACCAAAGATATGACTTCCTGTAATTCTTTTTTACCATTTTCAGTAAACTTGATTTTTCTCTCGGCTTTTTGCGTGGCTAATTCGGCTAACCACACCACATGATTGCCGATGCTTTCGATATCGCCGGCAATTGCCGTATAAGCAAATATTTTTTCCGAAAGTTGAGTTGATTTATTTTGTGACGATATTTTCCTCAGATACCTTACTATTTGCGCACGTAAGTTGTTGACAACCATTTCGATATAGGAAATGTCTCTTTTCCTGCCTTCTTCAACGAAGACAATCATTTTTGTTGCGATTAAAAACATTTTTTGCGCAAGATTGATTTCTCTCTGCAGTTCTTTTTCTACATTATCAAGAGCTTTTTCCTCGTCGGATAAATTTCTGCGATCAAGAAATTCCGGCCAGATAGGCAGCGTTTCATCATCTCCCTTTAATATTCTCTGCATTAAAGCGGCAAAAGGCTTCAGAAAGAAAACAAAGGTAAGCATAATGACAAAATTAAGTAAAAAGTGCGCCAGAACAATTTGCTGAGCAACGCTGGAAGAAAGGTTTTTCAATATAACCAGTAAATATGGCATTAAAATAAGGCACAGAAAAACGCCGATACATTTGAAGATCAAGTGAGATACGGCGGTTCTTTTACCACTTACCGTTGCCACCGTTCCGACCAGCAGAGCTGTGACAGTAGTCCCGATGTTTGCTCCCATGACCACGGGCAGGGCATTTTCCAGAGAAACCAGGTCCTGCTGTGCTAAAAGCGCCATAATGCCGATAGGTATAGCCGAAGCGTGAACAATGCCGGTAACAGCAATTCCCAAACCTATGCCTAAAAATGGATTTTGGGTCTGTGTAAACAAATTCAAAAAAGCCGGAGAATTTTTTAAAGGCTCTATTGATTGACTAATCAAGTCCAGGCCAAAGAAGAGCAAGCCAAAGTAAAATATAATCTGGCCGGTAATTTGCCATCTACCCCGGGAAATTAACCACAAAAGTCCACCAACGGAAATAATAAACGGCGATATTTCTGTGAAATGCCAAACAACAAACTGAACAGTCAAAGTAGTACCGATATCCGTACCCAGGATAATTGCCAGAGAATTATAAAAACTGATCAATCCTGCGCTTACTAATCCTACGGTCAGCGCTGTCGAAGCAGAGGAGCTTTGAAAAATGATGGTCGATATTATGCCGGTGAGAAGCCCGTAAAGGGGTTTTTCCACGGCATATTTAATGTATTCTTTTATGCGGACATCAATTAATTTTCGAACGGCAGAAGAAAGATTGACCATGCCGATCAGAAATAAAATAATGCCACTGATAACAATGATGATTTCTTTCATTAACTAGTTATTCACCAAGCAACTCTATATCAATCAACCTGTTTTATATAATATATAGTGAACTTCGTTTCTGAATCTTGGGTCTCATTAATCTCGTGAAACGCTATGAACTGTATTGTTCTTTAATCCACGCCTGATAAGCGCCGGTTTTAATATTTTTTAGCCATTTTTTCTGATGTAAATACCACTCGACAGTTTTTTGCAAACCGGATTTAAATGATTCCCGCGGAGACCATCCCAGTTCTTTATTTAATTTGGCAAAGTCAATCGCGTAACGGCGGTCGTGGCCGGGTCGGTCATTGACAAAAGTAATCAAATTACGCCGCAGCTTTCCACCCCTGGCGGGTTTGATTTCATCGAGAATATCGCAGATCATTTGCACAATTATAATATTCTCCATTTCTGCATTACCGCCGACATTGTATGTTTCGCCATGTTTTCCGGTTGTCATAATTCTCCAGATTGCTTTGCAATGGTCTTCAACATAAAGCCAGTCGCGGACATTTTTCCCGTCACCATAAACCGGAAGGGATTTTCCCTCAAGAGCGTTGAGAATAATCAGCGGAATGAGTTTTTCCGGAAACTGATAGGGTCCGTAATTGTTGGAGCAGTTGGAAATAGTTGCGGGCAAGCTAAATGTTTTATAGTATGCGCGTACGAGATGATCGGAAGACGCTTTGGATGCCGAATATGGACTATTGGGACGATACGGCGTGTCTTCGCGAAAAAAGCCTTTGGCTCCAAGACTGCCGTAAACTTCATCGGTGCTTACATGGTGGAAGAGTTTGAATTTATCGCCACGAGCTTTGGCTGCCTCCAGAAGATTAAAAGTCCCTACGATATTGGTCTGGATAAAATCACCGGGAGCTTTTATGGAACGGTCCACGTGTGATTCGGCGGCAAAATGGCAGACAGCGTCGACATCGTATTTTAAAAATATCTTATCCAGTTTTTCGGCATCGCATATATTCACTTTTTGAAAAATATATCGCGCTGAATAATCAGCGGCTATATCAGCCAGATTTTCCGGATTGCCGGCATATGTCAAACAGTCCACGTTAATTATTCTGCCGGAGAAATCTTTATTGTTAATCAAATAACGTATAAAATTACTGCCGATAAATCCGCAGCCACCCGTCACCAACAAATTCTTGAACGCAATTTTACTTTTATTTTTTCTCTTCATCTTTAACTGCTCCTTAGCGACCGTGCATCCAATCTTCTGTTAATCTTTTAATACTTTTATTGATGCACTTGCAAGTTTTTTCCATTAGATAAAAAAATTGGCGGTAACCGTCTAATGCACAGTTACCGCCAATTGTCCCGTTTAGAGAATTTAAACAACAATATTTTTTTTGCTATTTCTTTTGGGGAGCTGCCTTCTTCTTTGCAACTGTCTTAACTACTTTTTTCTTCGGAGCTGCTTTCTTTACAACTT
>JQOA01000186.1 GCA_000753945.1 Smithella sp. D17
TTGAGAATCAAGAGCACAATACTGCAAAAAATAATCTGACGATTGCGGTCGCGGGTAACCCCAACTCGGGGAAATCGACGCTGATCAACGCCATTGCCGGTTCGCGGCTTCAGGTGGGAAACTGGCCCGGTGTCACCGTAGAGAAAAAATCGGCGTCGTTTGACTTTCAGGGACGTAAAATCACGCTGGTCGATCTGCCGGGCACTTACAGCATGAGTCCTTACACCCAGGAGGAAGTTATCGCGCGGGACTATCTGGTACGCGAAAAGCCGGACGTCATTATCAATGTTGTGGACGCCACCAATCTTGAGCGCAATCTCTATTTTTCTCTGCAACTTCTGGAACTGGGCATCCCTTTGGTGATGGCGCTCAACATGCACGATGAAGCGGCCGGAAAAGGCTTCCGCATCGACGAAGAAAAGATGGCCTCCATCCTGGGCTGTGCAGTGATTCCGACCGTGGCCACCAAAGGCGAGGGCATCGGCAAACTGATGGAAACAGCCGTGGCCTTTGCGGATGCATCCGAAGCGCACCGGCCCGTCGTGATTTCTTACGGTGACGATATCGAAAAAGCCGCATCAGCCATAGAAAAAAGTCTGAAAGATCATCCGGATATTCTGGCCGGGCATCTGCCTTTGCGCTGGATGGCCTTAAAAATGATCGAAGGCGATGCCCGTGCCATTGAAAACTATAAAGCGGGACAGTATGCGGCGGTTGCCGAAAATGCGACGCATCATTTGCGATCCGCGCACGGAGAAGACCTCGAAGCTCTGATGGCCGACACGCGGTACGGACTGGCGGCGGGACTGACCCGCGAGGCGCTCCAAAAACCGGAAAAAAGAAAAAGGGAGTTGACCGAACGGATCGACGCCGTCGTCCTCAACCGCTATGCGGGTATTCCGATTTTTCTTCTGGCCATGTGGCTGATGTTTAAACTGACGTTCGATATCGCCGGGCCTTTTACAGACTGGCTTGATGGCGTCATCGGCGGCCCTTTAAGCCGCTGGGCAGAGGTGTTCTTAACGGCGATTTCCGCGCCGGAATGGATTACATCGCTGGTGATGGAAGGCATCATTGCGGGTGTCGGCTCCGTGCTGGTTTTTCTGCCGCCGATTTTTGCCATGATGTTTTTTATCACGCTACTGGAAGCGAGCGGCTACATGGCGCGCGCGGCCTTTGTCATGGACCGCATGATGCACGCCATTGGCCTGCACGGCAAATCGTTCATTCCGCTGCTTCTGGGATTCGGCTGCAACGTTCCCGCGGTTTACGCGACCCGCACACTGGAAAATCAGCGCGATAAGGCGCTCACCGCGCTTTTGATCCCGCTGATGTCCTGCGGGGCGCGCCTCCCGGTTTACGTAATTTTTACAGGCGTATTTTTTGCGGCATACGCGGGAACGGTCTTGTGGTCGCTGTACATTCTGGGCATCGTCCTGGCTGTTTTGATGGGGCTGTTGTTCAAAAAGACCCTCTTTCGCGGCGAGGCGCCGGTGTTCATTATGGAGCTTCCGCCCTACCGCATGCCCACGGCAAAAAACCTGATGATCCATACATGGGAAAAAGGCAAACATTATCTGATCAAAGCCGGCACCTGGATTCTGGCCATCTCGGTATTTGTCTGGTTTGGCCTTAACCTGCCCTGGGGCGTTGAATCCAAAAAGGATTCGTATCTCGGCAAAACAGGACAAATCATCGCGCCGGTTTTTGCGCCGCTGGGTTTCGGCACCTGGGAAGCCGCTTCTTCGCTTTTGACCGGCGTCGTCGCCAAGGAAATCGTCGTTTCGACCATGAGTGAAGTTTACGTGCCCGAAGCCGGGGAAGAGCAACAGGAAGAATCGCATTCGTTGGGTGAAGATTTTAAAGAAATTGCGGTCTCGTTTGCGGGCGCTTTTGTCGAAGCGGGAAAAAACGTCTTCTCCACTTTCGAGATCGCCACGATGAGCGCGGAAGAAGAAGGAAAAACCGGACTCAAAACCGCCATAGCGAAGGTTTTTACACCGCTTTCGGCATATGCCTTTATGGCCTTTGTGCTTCTATATTTGCCCTGCTTCATTGTGCTTGTGGCAATGCGGGATGAATTCGGCACCTGGAAATGGGCAGGCGTCACGATTATTTATCAAAGTGCTCTGGCCTGGGTTGTAGCGTTTATCATCTATCAGGGCGGAAGGCTCATTGGGCTTTAAGTTAATGTTCAAAGGACAGTTTAAAAGGACATTGAAATGAGTTTCACGGATGTGTTGCTTGCCACGGTAATTCTCGTGGCGGCGGGATGGATTTTCTACAAAAGTTTTATAAGGAAAAAAGGGGGTTGCGCCGGGTGTCCGGAATGTACCACCCGCTCCTGCGATGTAAAGAAAGACAAAGGGAAAGACCAGGTGGTTCGGCTTTTCTGTAAAGATCAAACTAATTACACAATGAAACAATAATAAAAAGAAAAGGAGAAAAAAATGAAGCGTGTGATTTTATCGGTTATGGGGTTTTTTTTAATGACAACAGTTGCTTTTGCGGGGCATCCGCTCATCACGGATGACACCGGCACTCAGGGCAAGGGCAAAGGCCAGGTGGAAGTCGGCCTCTCTTTCTTTTCCGACAAAGACAAAGTAGATGACGCTACGACCTTCAAAACCGAAGGCGGGGACGCAGCAGTGGGCGTCACAATAGGTCTGCTCGATTCGCTGGACATCGTTTTGGGCATTCCGTATGCGTGGTATACCCTTGATGAAAATGATGCTCGCGTAGATCGGGCCGACGGACTTTCGGACATCAGTTTCGACGCCAAATGGCGTTTTTTTGAAAAGAATGGTTGGTCTCTGGCATTAAAACCCGGGGTCAACCTGCCGACCGGTAATGAAGACAAAGGCTTGGGCGCGGGACGCGCCTCTTACCGGATGTTCTTTATTGGTACAAAAGAATTTGAACCGGTTGCGATTCACGCCAACCTGGGATACATCCGCAACGAAAACAACTCGGAAGAACGAAAAGACATCTGGCATGCGTCAGTTGCCGCAGAAGTGGAAGTGATCAAAGACCTCAAACTGCTCGCCAATATCGGCATGGAAAGAAACCCCGATACCGCAAGCGAAAACCATCCGGCTTTTGTCCTAGGCGGCATCTCGTATGATGTATCGGAAAAAATTACCATCGACGCCGGCGTCAAATACGGGCTGACATCTCCAGAAACAGACTGGACTGCACTGGCCGGTTTGACATTCAGGTTTTAAAATGAATTATTATTGAAAATGATAACCACTATCGTTAATAAAAGGAGAATAAAAAATGTCACCATTGATTTCGCTTTTGGAAAAAGAAAAAAAGCCGATTTTGGACAAACACGAACATCAGGATATTCAGAAAGCAGTGTCTGGTTCGGAATGCGGTTGCGGAAGTTGCTTATGTCTGCAACCCTGCGCCAACTGCACATGCCGGGATAAAAAAGAACGGTAAGGAGGACTTGCAATGGAACGAGATATTTTACAGGTATCTACCTCATCTTCGGGAAAAACCGCCCTGCGTTTCTGGGAAATCGATTCGATGTTTCGTTGTCCAGTTATTGGTATCTGTCTGACCGAGTCCGAACAGATCGCTATTCTGAAAAAAGCCGGCATACCTTCGAAAGATAAAAATTCCTTCGAAATTCATGAACTGCTTGTAGCCAGTGCAGGCAATGAAAACCAGCTTTCATTCAGAATCAATCTTTTTTTATGGCAAAAGTTCGGAGAGCAGTCATCTCACATGCACTCTTTCGATGAAAATGACATGCTGGAACACTGGCGGGGATGTTACCAGAACGGAGGCTATCTTGCCGCTTTCTGGGGCGTCGTCACACGTCCCCGGCTTTCCGACAAAGCAAAATATAAAATCGTCAGAAAAAAAAGATGTATAGGAAAAAGTACAAAATGAAAGAAACAGCCTTGATACTAAACCGTCAATTATCGAACGCATCAAAGACATATCTGTCTCATGAATGGTGCATATTTTGTCATTTTGATAGAAACTGATATCTTTATGATCAGAAACGGCAATTTAAAAGAAATAGAGGATAGTCTCCTCGCTGACAAGATCACAAAGGAGTTTCTCGATATTGAAGCAAAGGTATATCCGACTGAAGAAACCATCGATCTTTCTGACCATTGCCGGATTGATAACCGAACCTGCATCCATGGACACACATACCCGCTTGCGTGATATGGCCAGTTTCTTCAAAGCGAGCGCAGTTGTCCAATTGAACTTGTATATCAAGATCACTTGGCAAAACAGGTCAATACGTCAAAAGTAATGTTATTTAAAATGGTTTGATTACCATCTCGTCTTGTATATCAAGATTGTTCAAATGCGATTTGTTCCACAGATAATATATAATATCTGGCACTTGCCTACATTTATTGTCTTGTATATCAAGATGAATACTTTTGCCTCCATTCCGGGGTTTTGGTTCCTCCTTGCTATTGATTACATGCTCGATGTCCACTTTGTACAAGAGTCAGCCTGGTTATATTGTAAATCAGCATTTATTCCGCGGCTGACTGCTTCTATAAAATGATATCCAAATTAGAAAAACCATTGAATACCCAGAAAACAGCCCACCGTATTTACGCCATTATTGGGCAAGTAAATGCAAGCTGATGATATGTGAAGATATTGCACGACGATATTGATGCTCAGCTTGTCTTGCACAAAATAATTCATGCCAATGATTGCTTGCTCATTAAACTGGCAAGGGACTTCCAGGTTGGGAGCGCTGATGCCTGTCAGAGTGCCGCCGGAGGTTAAGTCCACAACCTGTGTTCAGGAGCGGAATTCTTCTCCTATGTCGGAACGCCAGATATTCGGCTACATGAGGAATGCAGTATTCTGGCGCTTATCCGGCAGATCACTATTTGGAAAAGATCCATTGTCTGTTGCTGATGCAGAGGAAGGGATGAACAACAAGCACAGCAAAATACTGCCTCACTTCATTTTCTTTGCTAGCTCCTAAGCCAGGCTCTCGCAGCATCAATATCGGTAACCCATTTAAAAGAAAGGCCGGTTTTTAAAGCATTAATTTCAAAAAAATACCCCAATTCAGCATTCTCAGCAATATCAACAAGGGCAGTATTAATTCTTGGTCTATCAGGGGGAATATTTCTGGAATCAATATAAGCTTCAATATATGCACTACGTTGTCCCTTGAGCGCTCGGAAATCTATTATCTCATTCTTCATATTCATTAACTTTTCGATAGCTAATAATTCGTTCCGTATTATTTTAAAGGAATCGCTTGTAAGTTCCCCTGTTAGAATAATTTCAAGAATTTCTTCATTCACAGATGTCGAGATTTGATATTCTTCTTTCTTTTTCATTTACGGACCCATTGGAGCACTCTAAAGGTTAATTAAGCGATTCGATAAAGTCGTGCCTGGATATTCAAAATTTAATCATTTAATTTCGCCTTCATTTTTTCTTTTTGAGCACTAATTATTTCAGCCTGGTCGTTACTTTTCAGAACCGGCAATGTTATTTCAAGCTCTAGTTTAAAAGCTTACTCAAGGGATAGACCTCTCAAAAGCCTGTTCAGTTACAATATGCTTCGTCTAAGACTTATTTTTTACTTTTTTCTTTCTCCTGTGTTTGGTGATTGATAAAATAATCAGTTGCTTTTTTATAGTTTTGATCAATGTAATCCTTAAAGTATTCACGTCCTTTTTTATAATTACCCAACCATTCATTTACGGCATTTTTCCCATCGTCCGGTAACCATGTGGCTCTTTCCAAAAAGCGAGAAAAGAAATTTTCAGATTGATCCTGTAAAATAGCCATTACTCTAAAAGTATTGTCGAATGCCATCTTGTTGAATTCAATCATTTGCCTGACGATCTTTTTCTGATCCATGGGTAACCTCCTTATTTTGGTTTATTTGTCTCTCGTGGTTAACTGATACGTTTTTCAAGACCTTCCTTCACTCACCCCCGACCTAGTGTCGTATAGAGAATCATCCGATTGACAAGCCATTCCAGTCGAAGCCGGTTCCCTGCCGCAACTTCGGGAGTAATACTTTGAGAACCCGTAGGTTTCTCGCCACAGCCGTCCAAGATAAAATCCACAGCAAAAATGCTCGTGGCAACTGTCAGCCATCTGGCTCTGTTATTTTTATTCATACTACACCTCTGTTATTTCTAAAAAATGTTTACTTTGTTTATTCATGACGTAGCGCCTCGATCGGGTCAAGTCTCGCGGCTTTCAGTGCCGGGAAGTAACCAAAGATCACGCCAACCGCTGCTGAGAATAGAAATGCAATAATCACTATCCCTGCATTAAAGACAAAGGGAACACCCATTACACCGACCAGTAGAAGGGAGGCGGTAAGAGCCAACACAATTCCGATCAAACCGCCGAAAGAGGAAAGCACTACTGCCTCAACAAGAAACTGCATGAGCACTTCGCGTTCGAAAGCGCCGATGGCAAGGCGGATGCCGATCTCACGCGTGCGTTCCGTCACCGATACCAGCATGATGTTCATAATGCCGATCCCTCCGACCAGGAGGCTCACGGCTGCCACAGCGGAGAGCAAAGCGGTCATCATTTGCGTTGTGCCGGTGAGCATAGAGGCGATTTCCTTCATGTCCATAACATTGAAGTTGTCATCATCACTCGATGAAAGATGACGACGCACACGCAGCAGTTGTTCAATGTCTTTCTGGACTTTTTCCGTCGCCGCGCCTTCCTGAACGGAAAGCTGGATCATACCGACATCCTGATTGCCGGCAATGCGCCGCTGATAGGTGGTGAGCGGTATGATTACCATATCGTCCTGATCCGTGCCCATGGTGCTCTGTCCTTTTTCCTGCAGGACGCCGATGATCTCGCAGGAAACTTTTTCCAGGCGGATTTTTTCTCCCATGGCGTCCTGTCCGCCGAAGAGCTTCTTGATCACGGTCTCTCCCACGATACAGACAGCCGCTCCGCTGCGTGCCTCACTATCCGTAAATTGACGGCCTGACTTGATTGCTCTGTTGGTCACCATGACATAAGAATTGTCGGTCCCGGTAACCTGTGTTGACCAGTTTTGATTGCCGAAGATTGCTTTTACCGATTGGGATGCAACCGGCGCCACGGCCTTAATTGAGCCGACCTCTTTGGCAATTGCTTCCACGTCGGATTGTTTAAAAGGAATGTTGGCGGTGGATTGGCCCGGTCCAAGCCTTTTTCCCGGAGTAATCATGAGGAGGTTGCTGCCCATGCTGGCAATTTGCTGCTGGACCTGCAAGGTGGCTCCGCCGCCGATGGTTACCATGGTAATAACCGCGGCAACGCCGATGACGATGCCGAGGATTGTCAGAATAGAACGCATCACATTGCGCCGAAGCTCACGCAGGGCCAGAAGAAGTGTGTTCCAGAACATTATATTTTCCTCCCGTTTTGCTTGTCTGATTCGACCAAGCCGTCTAAAAAGTGAACTACGCGCCTGGCATAGGCCGCCATGTCCTGTTCATGAGTAACCATAACAATTGTGACACCCTGATTGCGGTTAAGTTCGGTGAGCAAATCCATAATTTCACGACTTCGGGCGGTATCCAGATTTCCCGTAGGCTCATCCGCGAACAATACCTCGGGTTTGGTCACAATGGCGCGGGCTATGGCAACCCGCTGCTGTTGTCCGCCGGACAATTCGCCCGGTGTATGGGATTCCCATCCGTTAAGTCCAACCGTTTCCAGCGCATGAAGGGACTGTATTCGCCGCTCGCGGGTGGGTATGCCGCGATAAATCAGGGGAAGCTCCACATTTTCCAGCGCCGAGGTGCGGTTTAATAAATTAAAGCCCTGAAAGACAAACCCGAGATAAAACCGGCGCAATCTTGTCCGCTGGTAACGCGTCAGCTTGTTTACTTCGATGTTCTGGAACTTATAAGTTCCGGATGTTGATGTATCCAGGCAGCCGAGGATATTCATACAGGTGGATTTGCCCGAACCGCTTGGTCCCATAACCGCCACGAACTCGCCTTTGTCAATGCGAAGATCGATACCGCGCAAGGCATAAACGGCTGCCTGTCCGGTACCGTAAACTTTTGTTACACCGTGCAGCTCGATAATGGGCTGATTGCCGGTTTGATTGAGAGCCGCCATGTTTATTTCACCGAACTGACAGTATCAACCACCACAGCCGTACCCGGTTTAATGTTGCCTGATAAAACTTCAGTCATGCCTCCGTTTGCCGACCCGACTATGACCGCGACAGCCGAGAGCTGCCCGTTTTTTAGAGTCCAGACACGCTGCTGCTTTTTATCCGTATTATTTTCGAGTTGTTTATTTCCCGAACTGGGCGGGTGCGGAAGTATTGAACTAACCAGGCCGCCGGAAGACTTCTTTTCCTCCTGGACAGGCGGCGTAAATCGAAGCGCCGCACTGGGTATCAAAACGGCATTTACAATTTTTTTGACAACAATGTCCGTGGTTGCCGTCATTCCCGGCCGCAGGAGCAAATCGGAATTGTCCACTTTCAGGACTGTTTCATACGTTACAACTCCCGATGTTGTGGATGATCCGTAATTGGCGCGAACTATCCGGGCGTCGAAGGTCCGGTTCGGATAGGCGGCAACGGAGAAGGTGGCCTTTTGGCCTTCCTGTATGCGACTCACATCGGCCTCGTCAACATTGACGTGAAGTTCCATTTTCGTCAAATCCGCAGCCAGAGTAAACAACGTCGGCGCCGTCATGGCTGCGGCAACGGTCTGTCCCGGTTCCACGCTGCGCGTAAGGACAACGCCGTTGATTGGCGAGCGGATGATGGATTTGGAAATGTCTGTCTCGTAGGTGGCCAGGGCGGCTTTTGCCTGTGATACGGACGCCTTTGCGCTGGCGTCGTCAGCTATGGCCCGCGCCAGTGTCGCCTCCTGGGCATCCATATCGGCTTGCGAGGGAACTTTGTTATTGCTCAACGCTTTCACCTTCTGATACTGAATAAGTTTGCTGCGGGCCTCCTTGATAGTTGCCTGAGTTTGCTGAACTTTTGCCTGCACCGCCTCCAGAGACGCCTTGTACTGCATTATCTGCGTCTCCAGTTTCGATGTGTCGAGCCTCGCCAGGATTTGGCCGACTTTCACTTTACTGTTGTAATCCACTTCAACTGTTTTGACGATGCCGGAAAGTTCGCTGCCTACACTAACCTCATTGTTGGTTGGTTTTAAGGTGCCTGTGGCCGTGACGATGACCGTCAGATCTCCGCGCTGTACTTCCTGGGTCTTATATTTAACGTCAGAAGACGAATTTGACCCTTTCCAGAAGATAAGAACAATTACAACAACGATCGTTATCAAAATTGTCACAACAATCCATCGTTTGGGAACTTTTTCCCTGCCCGGCAGGCGGTCGATTTCCAGCGTTCCGGCGATATCGGTTTTCTCATCCTGTTTTGTTTCCATTGCATACTTCCTGTTTAAAAAATTTTGTTTAATTATTATTTGCAGCGGATTTCCATCCGCCACCCAGGGCCTTGTAAAGGCTTATCAAATTGGTGGTAACCGTCCCCTCGCTTTTAGCCAGCTCATCCTCAAATGATAAAAGCGAACGCTGGGCATCCAGTACATCACTGAAAGCTATCAGACCTGACTGGTATTTGTTTTTCGCCAGTTCAGCCGCTTGTTTCGCCGCTGCGGCAGCATCGGTTAAAGTCTGCTTACGGTGTTGTTCTTCGGCATATGCGGTGAGGGCATTTTCCACTTCCTCCAGTGCAATGAGTACGGTTGTTTCATAAGCTATCAGATACTGCTCCTGCAGGGCTGACTGCACTTCTATGTTCTGGCGTATGGAGCCGCCGGCGAAAAGCGGTATTGTGATACTGGGACCGAAACCATATGTCCTGCTGCCGGATGAAAACAGATTGCCCGTCGAAAGGGCTTCCCGTCCGATTGTGCCGCTTAATGTAAACTTGGGATAAAGATCCGCTACAGCTACGCCGACCGTGGCCGTCTGCGAAGCCAACTCACGCTCCGCTTTTCGTATGTCGGGACGCCGCCTCAGGATATCGGCAGGCACTCCAACCGCGATATTCAGCGGCGTAACCGGTATGCGTTCCCGCTTCATAAGCTCTTCATGAATCTTGCCCGGCTGCTCTCCCAGGAGAACTGCAATACGGTTCATGGCTTCCTCAAGTCCGGTTCGCAGAGTCGGTATATTGGAACGTGTGTTTTCAAGGTTGTAGCTGGCCTGCTGTACCGCTAAGTCGTCACTCAACCCCGCCTGATACAGCCAGACAGTCAGTTGATGCGTTTCCTCCTGGGACTTCAGGTTCGCCTCCGCTACGGCAAGACGGGCCTGATAGGTTCGTACATCAATGTAGTTTGTTGCCACTTCGGCCAAAAGCGAGACGAGGACGTCACGCAGGACTTCTCTGCTTGCATCGAGATTTGCCTGTGCCACCTCCGTAGAACGGCGAACGCCGCCGAAAATATCCAGTTCCCAGGATGCATCAAAACCCGTGGCATAAAGATCATTGTTTGTGACGCCTCCGCTGTCCTCGCTACCTTTGCTGCGTTTGGCGCTTCCCGTAGCGTTGAGCGTCGGGAAAAAACCTGCTTTGGCGACTCCCCGCCGGGCACGCGCTTCACGAATCTTCGCCTGAGCCTTCTTCAAATCAAGATTACCTTTTTCCGCACGCTCAATTAAGCTTGAGAGCTTCGGATCGCCAAGAGCATTCCACCAGACTGCTAAATTATTAGTATCCGTTTCCTTTTTATCTGAATCTTTCTTTAGTTTTGCGTTCCAATCCTTATTTACGGTTGTATCGGGACGGACATAGTCGGGACCCACTGCAAGGCAACCGGAAATAACTGTGATTAAAAGCACTAATAATATCGTTGATACCAATTGAACTAATTTATTTCTTTGTGAAGACTTCATTGATTTACCTGTTCTTATTTCTTATCTTTAAATTACAAGTGAAACTCCCCGCGGCAAGCCGCGGGGCATCTTGAACAGCAAGGAGGGGGATTGCATCCCCCTTACCCCTGCACCGCATTCATCCCCGCCATTAATGGCGGGGTATTCTGTAGGAGTTTCATAAAATATTTAGAAAATATTAAACATTTAAGAGACAGGCTCTGCATTAATTGTTTGTGACTCGCTGCCAGTAATTGCTTTTGAATGAAGATCATTAGCCAGCATCAGATACATGGCGGGCACGACAAATAAAGTAAACAGTGTGCCTATGGCAATGCCGGTAGTGATCACCAATCCTATATTATAACGACCCGCCGCACCCGCGCCCGATGCTAAAATCAAAGGGAAGACACCCAGTGCCATAGCGGCGGTTGTCATCAAAATCGGCCTCAATCTGGTGGCGGACGCTTCCTTGATGGCTTCGCGTTTGCTTATTCCCGCACGTTGCAGATCGTTGGCAAACTGTACAATAAGAATGCCGTGTTTACTGATCAGGCCGATCAGTGTTACCAGACCGACTTCCGTATAAATATTAAGGCTGGCCCCGCCGATGCCGAGACTGACAAAAATCAGGGCTCCGCAGATGGACATGGGAACACTGATAAGGATAATAAGCGGATCACGAAAACTTTCAAACAGAGCCGCCAGCGCCAGAAAAATGATAATCATGGCAAATAGAAATGTTATCAACAAGGTACTCGATTCCTGGAAATATTGACGGGACTCGCCCGAATAATCCACACTGTATCCTTGCGGTAGGACATCTTTGGCCAACGCATTGAGTTTTTCAAGAGCCTGTCCTAAAGTGACTCCTTGAGATACTATTCCGGATATAGTGGCGCTGTTGAGTTGTTGGAAGTGACTCACGGATTCGGGAGCAACGGTTGTTTTTAAACGTATTATGGTCGAAAGCGGTACGGAATTTCCGTCCGGTGTTTTGACATAATAGTTTTTCAATTGATCGGCTGTCAGACGTTCACTTTGTTTGACCTGGGGAATCACCTTGTAGGAACGGCCTGAAAGGCTGAAATAATTTACATAGCCGCCGCCCAGCATGTTCCCCATGGCCGTTCCTACATCTGACATGGTCAGTCCGAGCATTGCCGCTTTGTCGCGGTCAATTTCCACTTCCACGCCCGGCTTGTCAATTTTGAGATCCGTATCAACGTACATAAACAAACCGCTTTCTTTTGCTTTCGTCACAAGGGACAGGGACACTTCGTTGAGACGTTCATAAGAATCGGTCGTGCCGATAACAAATTGAACAGGCAACCCATGACCGGCCCCAGGAAGTGTTGAAGGTTGAAAGGCGACTATACTGGCTCCCGCAACGGCCCCCAGTCTGGTCTGAACATCTGGCTGTATCGTATCGGTTGTGCGTTTTCTTTTATCCCATGGTTTTAAGACCAAGCCGGCAATTCCCACGTTAACACCGCTGATTCCCTCAGCTCTGAAAAGATGTTCAATTTCGGAGACGGGTGACAACACTTTAGCTACTTGTTCGGAATAAAGTTGCGATTGCTGTAAGGTCGCATCGGGAGCTGCTGTATACATGGCAATGATAAGGCCCTGATCTTCCTGAGGCGCAAGCTCGCTTTTTGAACTGGAATAGAGGAAATAAAGACTTGCTAATATAATAATCGTAAAGATAACAACGACCGGAAGGGAGTTCAGTGCAACTTGCAGCACTTTCCCGTAACTTAACCGAAGATGGTCGAATTGCTTGTCAATAAATTCGGTGAAAGGGTGACGTTCACCGTGACCTGCTACTTTCAGATAGCGTGAACACATCATGGGCGAAAGCGTCAAGGCAATAACGGCCGATACAACCACCGTGGCCGCCAGTGTAAAGGCAAACTCGGTAAAAAGCGCTCCCGTAAGTCCGCCCATAAACCCGATAGGCAGGTAAACGGCAATCAAAACAACCGTGATGGCAATAATCGGACTGCCCAGTTCCCGGGCGCCGTTAATCGCCGCCTGCATGGCGGGAACACCTTCTTCCATATGGCGGTGTACGTTTTCCACGACGATAATAGCGTCATCCACTACCAGACCGATCGCCAGAACCATGGCCAAAAGCGTCATCAAATTGATGGAGTACCCCAGAACATACATCGTGAAAAAAGCCCCGATAATCGACAGGGGAATGGCTACTATCGGGATAATGACGGAACGGACGGATCCCAGACATAAAAAGATAACGAGTGCGACAATCAGCAGCGCTTCAATCAGCGTTTTCACAACTTCCTTAATGGAGCTATTCACGTAGTCGGTTGCGTCGTAAACGATTTTGCTTTCCAGGCCCTGAGGCATCTGTTTCTGAATGGACGGAAGCACCGTGCGGACTTTTTCGACAACATTAAGGATATTAGCAGTGGGAGCAACTTTTATATTGATCATTACCGCGCTTTTTCCGTCAAAAGTTGTCGATGAATCGTAGCTTTCCGCGCCCATGGTAACATTGGCGACGTTTTCCAGGCGGACAATCGCGCCGTTTGAAGATTTGATGACCAGCTTGCGGAATTCGTCCACTGTATGCATACCCGTGGCCGCCGTAATATCCACAGTGACCATTTGTCCTTTTGTGCTGCCGAGCGCCGACAGGTAGTTGTTGGCGGCAAGAGCCTTGCTCACATCCGTGGCGGTCAGGCCGTATGCGGCCATTTTGTCCGGGTCCAGCCAGGCCCGTAGGGCAAATTCCTGTTTACCCATTATTCCAACCGTCTGAACGCCTTCCACCGCCTGCAATTTAGGCTGGACAACACGGATCAGATAATCCGTTATGTTATTGATAGGCATGTCTTTGCTATAGAAAGAGATTATCATGGCGCCGATGGTTTCACCCTTGGATAGAGTGATTTCCGGCTGCTGTGATCCTGAGGGCAGTTTATTGAGCACCGCGTTGACTTTTGTATTGATTTCGGTCAAGGCGCTGTTTGAATCGTAATTAAGGCGCAGATTTGCCGTAATGGCACTCACACCCTGCATACTTGATGATGTCATGTAGTCGATGCCGTTGGCCTGCGCTATTGAATTTTCAAGCGGCGTGGTGATGAAACCGGCAACCAGTTCCGGATCGGCGCCGGTATAATTTGTGGTAACCGTTACAACGGCATTTTCCGTTGCAGGATACTCACGCACAGGCAGCATATTAATGGAACGAAGTCCCAAGACCAGAACCAACAAACTGATCACGATGGCCAGAACGGGGCGGCGAATAAAAATATCGGTGAATTTCATGTCATGCACTCCATTAGTTTTCGGCAGGGACGGGTGACGGATTGTTGAGTGGCTGGAATTCATTATTGACGGTTACATAACTGCCGTTCTTCAATTTGAGCTGTCCGCTTGTTACGACAATATCGCCATCCTTAATGCCTTTAATGATGGCCACCTGATCGCCCCGGGAAGCACCGACGGTCACAAACACCTGTTTGACGCCTTTTCGAGCCTTTCCCTTGTCATCTTTGACATTTCCCACGACATACACTGCTTCTCCATAAGTATTAAAGGTGACCGCGGTACGGGGAATCGTCAAATAGCGATTGCGCTTGCCAGCCTCAATTTTAACGGTTGCGTACATACCCGGCAGCAGTTCATGTTTGGGATTGGCAATAACCGCTTCGATCTGAATATTGCGTGTTTGCGAATCCACTTTCGAGTTAATAGCGGAAAGTCTGCCTTTAAACTTTTTGTCGGGATACGTATCAGTAACCGCAACAACAGTCTGTCCGGAGGCGATGCGGGACAATTCTTGTTGCGGCAGGTAGAAATCAGCGTAAATAGAATCAATGGATTGCAGAGTGACAATCTTATCTCCCGGATTCAGATATTGCCCGGGATTCACCGAACAGATACCTAATCGTCCCGAAAAAGGTGCGCTGATTGTCTTTTTTCTTAAAAGAGCTTCCTGCTGAGTTACCTGCGCCTGCTTGGCTTTCAAATCAGCGGTATCCGCTTCCAGCGAGGCTTTACTGACTGCCTGGGCGATAAATTGCTTTTTGTTTCTTTCATATACACTCTGAGCCAGATCGCGAGCTGCCGAGAGCGTTTGTAATTGAGCGATGTCGGAATCGGCGTTGAGTTGCAGAAGTGTTTGACCGGTTTTTACATTACCCCCTGATTTAATATTTACGGTCTGCACAATACCGGTGACTTCACTGGCTATATCAACTCCACGCACAGCCCGGAGACTGCCTACTGCTGAAATTTCGGGTTGCCATTCTTCTATGACCGCCTTTATGGTAGATACCGTAACTTCGGTTGTACCGCCGGCCGCCATGTATTTTTTCATCATATAGGATTGAAATCCCTTATATCCGAAAATTCCACCAAAAATCACAACGACAATGATCAGCATGATAATCATTCGTTTTGTCATTCTTCATTCTCCTCGCGTATTAATTTAGCATTCAGGGAAGTTTCTTCCCGGTTCCACCAGCCGCCGCCAAGAGCCTGGAAAAGAGCGGCGGTGTCAGCGTAGCGCTGCGCTCGTGCGACAATCACATTAATTCGTGTTTTCTGATAATCACGCTGGGCAATCAGTAGAGCAATATAACTGACAGCACCCAACTCGTATTGTTTTTTAATCAACTCCAGAGCAGACTTCGCGGCGGCTTCGGCCTGTGCTTGTGCCTGTAATGTTCTGGCGTCAGATTCCAGTGTGCGCAAAACGTCCGCGACATCCCGAAAAGCCGTCAAGACTGTCTGCTTGTATTGCGCTGTCGCCTGATCATAATAGGCAATGGCGCTCTTGCGCTTGGCGGTGAGCTCTCCTCCCCGGAATATAGGCTGTAAAAGACCGGCGCCAAAATTCCAGATTACGCTTTGTCCATTAAAAAGAATACCTGTGCTGACAGCCTCAAAACCATAGCCTGCACTTAATGTGATCTGCGGATACAAATTGGCAGTGGCCACACCGACGGAAGCACAGGCCTGATGCAAGAGAGCTTCAGCGGCGCGAACATCGGGACGTTGACGCGCCAGATTAGAGGGAAGGCTCACAGGCAATTTTTTCGGCAGGCGCAATGATTCCAAATTGAATTCCGGCAGTTTTTCATAGCCTGGAAACTTTCCAATCATGACCGACAAAGCGTGACGCGTCAGATAAAGTTGCTTTTCTATGGCTGGCAATTCCGCTTTAGTCATGGCCACTTCAGTTTCCTGCGATAAAATCTCTGCTTTTGTCACAGCACCCAATTCAAATTGCTTATTAATTACATCAAGTTGTTTTTGTTGAATTTCGATAATTTCTTTTTTTGCGTTCAACTGCGCTCTTAACGATGCTTCTTGAATGGCTGTTGTCACAATATTCGCAGTAAGAGTCAGATAAGTCGCTTCATATTGATATTTTTGATAATCGATTTGTGCCTGATAGGATTCAATCTGGTGCCGTCCGCCACCGAAAATATCCAGTGTATAGGAAACGCCGACAGACGTATTGTACAGGTTAAAGGTATCGCTGGCTCCCGTGCTCGCATTGCCGGATGTTCGCTGCCTGCTTGTTTGGAGATTGGCGTCAACCGCCGGATACAAAATCGATCCTTTTAGCGCGCGCAGGTCTTCTTCAGCCTTGCGGAGTGCCGCCTGAGCGGCGGCCAATGTCGGACTGTCGACAAGGCCTTGTTTGATCATTTGATCAAGTTCCGGTGAACCAAACAGTGTCCACCAATCGCCGGGAAGGTCTTTGTCCAAGGCAAAATGTTGCACGGACACACTTTCTGAGGGGGCTTTCGCCGCCTGGGCAGGCAGTGATGAAGTTGTGTATTGGCTGGGTGTGGCAATATCCGGCAAGCGGAAATCCTGGTCTACAGCACAACCGGCTATCGTGATAGAAATTATGAACATTAAAATGAAATGAGTGGGAAATAGTTTCATGATTTTGACTCTTTATTTTTTTTCGCATGACTGATTTTTAATTCCGCGCCCTTGCGAACGGCCTGTATTCCTGCCAAGGAGAATTTTACAACATGCTCCACATAACCATTAATATCTTTTATTTTAGGTGGACCTGCTTTTAATTTGTCTTCCCCCTGTGATTTGCTTCCCGCAACCATGGGATTGATACACTGGCTGATGATGCTCGTTTCGCAGAAATTTATATCCCTATCCGAAACAAGCGAACCAAGTAATTCCCTAACCAGACCATCCATTTTCTTCCGAATGGGATTAATTTCTTCTCTCATTACTTCTTCCAAGAGCCCGGTGGGATTGGCAAATTCCCTCTGCACAAACCAGAATTCCTTGTTGTTTTTATCAGCCAGTCTTCCAATGGTTGCTCTTACATGCGCCCGAAAGCGTTCTTCAACCGGTGCATTTTCGCTAACGCCGCCATCCGGCGGGTGAGCTTTAAGAGATTCGTGAAAAGCACATCGCCACGCTTCGATATAAAGGGTTTCTTTATTGCCGAAATGATAATTGATAGCTGCGATGTTTGTGCCAGCGCGTTTGCTAATTTCCGCAATGGTCGTATCGCGGTAGCCCTTTTGGGCGAATATTTCACATGCCGCGTCCAAAAGACTTTTACGTGTCCTTACAGTATCTTCTCTCGGCATTTATTTTATCCTCCATTTATATTTCAAATATACATTTAAAGTATTCATTTAAAATTGTCAATAGATTTTTATAAATATCCATAAAGGAAAAAGTTGATATTTTTACCACATCCTTATTATTGGGATGATTCCTTATAAGAGTTCAAATAATTGAATATTTATTAGCAATACTTTTTCTGTTCATATTTGTTATTCTCATTAGACTTTTTTATTAGTATAAAATTTAATTTGAGGATTTGCCCCGGACCAAGCTACATGATCTTACTAGAGACGGCAGTTGCGGAAGCATTTAATTTCACTGAAAAGAAAAATGAAATTATTTGAGGATTTTCCGCAACTGCCTTTATGTATTCTTAAGGTCGAAAAACTGTTTTATCTTTGATCGCATTTCATGCCTTAACCTTCCCAGAAACCGTGGTCCGGAGAGATAGAAATCTCTTTCGCGGCGGCAGGCAGCGGCGAGAAGATCATTTTCAGGATAAGAAAGCGGATTGGGTATTCCTTCAACACCCGTTAATGCAGATACGTAGATATTAGCCGATGTTTTATATTTATCGTGACGGTTAGGTTTTTTATTATAATGGGTAGATGGAGTTTCCCGATACACTACAAGCGCTTCGGCTAAATTCCAGATTTCACCAAGCGCACCGACACGCAGCCATAATTCATAATCCTGTCCTGGATTCAGGGAATGATCTTCATTGAATAGTCCCGACTTCTCAATAATGCTTCTTCGAATTATTACAGAGGAATGGATAAGATAATTTTGGTTAACAAAATTATTATAATTTATCTTTCCGAACATTTTTTTTCTTTCGAAATATAGTTGTGCATTATTCAGTTCTCTTATCCCGTTCCATCGAAAACCGTTGCACCCCAGGAGTACACAATTGGAATGGCTTTCCAGAAAAGCAATCTGATTTTCCAGTTTCTGAGGCAGCCAGAGATCATCATCGTCCAGTAACGCAACATATGGAGCAGTTCCCTGCCGAATGCCACGGTTTCGGGGAACAGCGGGAAAGCCCGCATGCGGACCAGGCAGATAAACAAAACGTTCATCCTGCAGATAATGTTTTACGGCGTCATAAGTTTCTTTCGATTCCCCGTCTTCGGCAATCCAGCATTTCCAATGCGGATAACTCTGATTGACCACACTTTTCAAAGCTTCCTGCAAAAGGTCGTACCGTTTATATGTCGTTACAATAATATCCACTTCCATTGGATTTCAGTCTCCATTTTCACGACCTTTAAACTGTTAATATCAAAACAAATGCCCTTATGACCGTTCGTTGTTTAATATCAATTTGCAGTCAAAAGTATACCGATGACGCAGCCAACAAAAGTAGACGAATGAATGCGAATTGGTATAATGCCCCGCTTCCGCGGGGCATTATACATATCTGTTTTTTCTACTTCATCGTATGTATAATGAGCGCATAACCAAAGGTGCTGTCGCTATCATCTTTCAACGTTCGCGCCCCCACCATAAATTTCTTATCATTCGACACCTGCCCATGATATGTATCTCCGGCTATGGTTACAACGCCGTTAACATCCATCACAGGAGCGGACGCGGCAGGAGCAGAGCCGCCAAAACTGGACACCCAGTCGCCGGAGGTCATTGTTCCGTCAACAGCTGTAGCGGTCCAGTGCGCCCATAAAGGCGCGGGCGTGGTACCGCCCGCCAGCATATGAGCATTTAATATCGCATCGGGCAATAAGCCGGCAGTGTAGGTCTGGCCGGTAATCTGAACAATTATTAACTTATAATCCGAACCATCCGTTTCTGTTCCCACTATTGTCTTTTTATCGGACGAAAGGAATCCATAGAAATTCGTATCATCACTGAAAGTAACAACCCCGCTGCTGCTATCCACCGATACGGTTCCCGGACTATCCGACGTTGCGGTAGTGCCTGATGGCGTGGTTTCGCTGGTTACCGTGAACGTACCGGATGAATCGATAGTTCCCGATCCATATTTCCATTCATTGGCGCTTCCAACTTTCATCTGATGGAAAACGAACGATGTGCCATATAAATCGGAACTGCTGTATGAAGACCCTGCTTTCTGCACGACCATCAATTGATATTTTCCTGAACTGGTCGTTGAAGTGCCCGCAATAAAATTCTTATTCGAAGCCATCGTCAAATGGACATCAGTGCCTGCTCCGGTACCGCTTTCAGATATAACGCCGTTCGTATTAATGGTCCACTTTATCGTATTTGCCGTCGGGCAAGTTGTGTCTCCGCTGCTGTCATTACAATTTGAAAAGGCAGTAAGGTTTCCGGAGGAATCAATTGTTGCCGTGGCATGCTGCCAGCCGCTATTGCTACTTCCTACTTTCAGAAATTGAGCGTTCCATGTGCCTGCAAGATCGGATTGAGCATACGTAACTGTCGCAATAAAATTATTATCGGTGACATCTGCACTACTTACGGTTACGCTCCTGTTGGCAGGGGTAAACGCATAACCTGTAAGGGACGGTGTTACCGAATAGCTGCCGTCCAAAACGCCCGCAAAACTGTAAGTCCCGTCGTCGTTTGTTATCACTGTTCCGGATGTGTCGCCGCTCAAGGTAATCTTTACACCAACTTTGATGTCTCCGGATATCTTACCGGAAATGGTGTAAGCATCAGCGCCACCGGTAGACGTTGCCACAAAGTTGGTGTTGGCGATATCTGCGCCATCGACAACAACCACCGTACTGACCGGGTCGAATGTATAATTCGTAAGAGACGGCGTCACCGTATATGTTCCGTTCGCCCGGCTCGTGAAGCTGAAGTTACCACTTGAGTCTGTCGTTGTAGAAGCGGTTGCCGCACCGGTCAGATCGACCGTTACCCCTTCAAGAGCAGTCCCGGTTCCATATACAGTTACCGTACCGGAAATAGTGTAGATAGCATCATCATCGTTGATGCTGCAACCAATGACCATCAGAAACATCATAACCAGAAAATACAACACAAGTTGAGTGAAAATTTTTCCTCTGTTCATACTTAATTACTCTCCTTAGATATTTTGTTAGTACAGCACCCGGGTTCGCGATTTACCCGAGGCTCAATCTCCGTGACCTCAGTGGAGGCGGCAGCTGCAGAATCATTTAATTTCATTAATGCGGTAAAAATGAAATTATTTGAGGATTTTCTGCAACTGCCGTTTTTAATGACGAAGCGTTATCGTCGGCGTTTGTGTCATGGAATGGATCTAATTCCTTTTTTCGGCAGAAGATGGCAGCATTTTTATCTCGTCACGCATCATTTCTCTCTTCATAGGCGGCCCCATCCGGGGATCCATTGATCGTATCTTCTTTAATATTTCACGTTGTTCCGGCGTTAATTTCGTTTTCATCTTTTCTATGGATTTGATAAAAATCAACTGCGTTTCAGTTTTAATGGTTGCAACCTGTTTTAGTTTCGTCTCGACCGCATTAAAATCAATAGTATCCTTATCAAGAAGTTCTCGAAGTTCGACTTCAGCAATCTGCTCATCGGCCCTCTTTCTGATTAGCTCCTTCGTGAAACTGTTTTCAATTTCCTTCAATGCTTCTTTTTGCTTTTCATCAAGATTAATGCTCTGGAGATGCATCCGATGAAGATGTCTCAGCTCCGGCAGTCCTCCCATAGGTCCCATATCCCAGGGCATCATTAGCGGTAGCATGGCAAAGGGGCCCTCATCCTGGAATCCTGTATCCATTTTATGGACAGGATCCTTTGGTTCAGCATAAGATAGCTGCGATGCAATAAACAAAAGCAGAAGGCTTAAAATGAGATAACTCGATACTCTTTTCATGGCACTATCCTTTCTTTTTTTAAATAAAGTTCTTTTTGAAATCCATCAATTGACCTGCTGTCCACTTTTGGCTTCATCATTACAGCATATAATTTGTGCTACATCTTGCTTCATTATTCACCCACCTTTGCGATTATGCTTTTTCCATTGTTGATTGCATCTTCAAATTCACTATTCAGTAGCTTCTTCTCTTTTAGAACCAATACGCAGTAAGCATTTACCAAACATTTTAATGCCTCCAGCAGTTCCTTATTCTCTGCCCTTAAGTCGCCAATTCCCTTTGTCCATTCGTTGTTCATAAATCACCTATTATAATATTCCTTGGGCTGTTTACCCTCCGGTGGTGGAGCTCCCCGCTCAGGTATTGCCGTCAATACGCCTTCAAAATCCTTGCAAACTCCCTTGAGTGTTTCTCCGTGAGGAGTGGTAAATTGCACGGCAGTTCCTTCGCTCTTTCCTTTGCAGGCCGCGATTGCTTCCGGCGGAGGTTTCATGCGTCCCTGCGTTCTTGGCGGACTATTCGTTTCTTCTATCTGTGCCGCCGAAATACCGCCTATCAGCATTATTCCGGCCAGTAGCAGGAGAGAGGCAATAGGGAAAGACAACCATTTTATTCTGATTTTTAAAAATTCCCATAATTCTGCTCTTATTGACAATTTACTCATGCTTTAAACATCCTTACATTTTTCATTACGACGGTCATATGTTCTGTCGTTTTATGGAGAGGATCATAGCAGGCAAATATGGCTCAAATATGGAAGAAATGAGGAAATTTTTAATAATTAATTTTATGTTTCAATCGGTTGTGAATATGGTAAACGACGAATAACAAACGAATTTTAAATTTCAAGAACAAAGCCTTTCTCTTTCGATTCCCGGGCGTTGAATATTTTGGCCTTGACGCTCAAACACTATATCAATAAACTAATATCGGAGGTGAAATGGAATAATGAAGATGAGTATTACTTCCCGTTTGTTTTTTTTGATTCTATGTGCCACCGGTCTGGCGATTATTTTCCTTTTACTGATCATGTGGTGGAATATTAATCGGGGATTCTATCAGTATCTCGGAACGATAGAGCAGAAAAAATTAGTGCAGGTTGTGGATGATCTTGGGAAAAAGTATGAGCAGCAGGGAAACTGGGATTTTCTGAAGCATACACCTCCACGCTGGAACTCAGACGATGCAATGCCTTTTTCTGAACCGGAGATGGATCGTCCGCCATTGTTTGCTCCAGATAAAAAGGGACATGAAAAGAGGATCGAGGTATCTCATTTTAAGCCTTCTGCTTTTGTTTATTGCATCGCAGCTATCTTATGCTGAACCAAAGGAT
>JQOA01000187.1 GCA_000753945.1 Smithella sp. D17
TCCCGTTGAATCTTAGCTGAGGCTTTGGCAATAGACGGACTGTCAAATTCGATAATCTGTCCACATCCCAGACAGACAAGATGGTGGTGTTCTGCCGCACTTTTAATTTCATAGTGGGAGTGTGTATCTCCCAGATTGCTTTCGGCAATGAGACCAAGTTCCTTGAATAGCTTCAGATTACGGTACACCGTTGCCAGGCTGATGCGAGGTGCTTTGCTTTTGGCCATACGGTACAATTCATCGGCATCCAGATGTCGATTAGCACGGCGAATAATATCAAGTAGTACGCTACGCTGAGTGGTTACCGGTCGGCCTGCTATTTGTTTCACATTTTTGCGAATGATTATCATTCTTATTTTTATAACATTAGACCTTCTCTTTGTCAACAAAGTGATGTATCAATAAGCTAAGCACAAAGCTATTCCGAACAACCAAGATACGAGACGAGAAAATGACAAAAAAGGAACATGATTCCCTGCAAATTTGGTTTGAACGTTACGTGAACCGGTATCGTAATGCCGACGGCGTCTTGCCCGCTGCACTGGAACTGAAATATCATCACAGCCGGCGCGTGGCTGACAATGCTTGCTTGATTGCTCAGATGCTCGGGTGGGGGCAGGCAGAAGTTTTTACAGCCGAAAGCTGCGGGCTTATACACGATATCGGACGTTTTCCCCAACATCTCCGTTACGGTTCTTTTCATGACGCGGATACCGTGGATCACGGCAGGGCAGGTCGTTTGCTCTTGCAAGAAGAAGGAATGCCTTCGCTTCTTAAAGATGATGAGTGGCAAAAAATATCCTGCGCTGTAGAATATCATAACAAAAAAGTTTCAGATATTCCCCATGACCTTTCATATCACTCGGTTTTGCTCTTAAAGCTAATCAGGGACGCCGATAAGCTGGACATCATGGATCTGGTGATAAATTCAGTTAGCGATAACGGATTTAAAGAACTTCCCGATATGCTCCCCCACATTACCCCCGGGCGCGAACTGACACCGGAAGTCATCGAAGAGATTGTAACGACCAAGATGGTATCCGTCGCCAATTTGCGCACGGTAGCGGACTTTCTGATGATGATGGTTTCATGGTTCTATGATTTCAATTATGCTCCATCCCTTAGTCTTGCTGCTGGTCGTCGCATTTTAGAACGTATTGAAAAGGAGTTGCCGGAGCATGAATCCGTCCGTGATTTGCTCAATGATGTAAAAACACTTTTTAAAAATAATGCTGAAAAAATTGAAAGCGGCGGAAAGGAACAATAATAATGCATAACGGCCGGCAACATAAAAACGGCTCAATCATAAAAGTGATTTGTGACAATTATACCACCCGTGAGGATGTGGAGGCTTCCTGGGGGTTTTCCTGTCTGATCCGGAATCATGGTCAAACGATTCTTTTTGATACCGGCAGCGACGGCGTTGTTTTAGAACACAACATGGCCAGATTGGGTGTCGATCCGGCCAGTCTTGACCTTCTGATGATTTCACACCAGCACTGGGATCACACCGGCGGCATTTATGACATACTCAATGCCAATCGCAACCTCCGGGTTTGTGTCCCGCGTTCGTTTTCTGCTCACTTCAAATCGGACATGAAGCGGTACGGTGCTCAAATCATGGAAGTCAAAAAGGCGCGCGAAATCCTGCCCGGTTTTTTCACGACAGGTGAATTGGAAGGCATCCTGCCGGAGCAGGCGGCACTTGTAAGAACTTCCGCAGGTACGGTGGTTATTACCGGCTGCGCCCATCCGGGAATTGTCAGTATCGTTGAAACTGCAAAAAAAATACTGCCAAAGGATGATATTGCGCTTGTCATGGGCGGTTTTCACTTACTGGATGATTCGGATGACGATATTCTGCAAATGATTGCACGATTTAAAGATAAGGATGTCCGCTATGCTGCGGCGTCCCACTGCAGCGGCGAGAGAGCACGAAATCTTTTTGCCCGTGAATATGGAGATCATTTTATTTATCTTGGCGCGGGCAGTGTGATTACGCTGGAAGATATTGAATAACAGCACAGAAAAGTTATTTTCGTGATAAAGACCGCGACCGCGGTCAGCAACCACTCGTCCCTCAAGTGAATCTTCCACCACATGGAATCCCCGCAGATGACGAGGAGGAAGACTTGGCCGCAAAAGCGGAAACCTAGAGAAATTTAGACAATACAATAAATATTGCCAATCCGACCCCGCCTAAAAAAGCAAAGATAGAGTGTTCTTTTTTATCACCCATTGCTTCAGGCAAAAGATGCGAAGCAGAAATATAGATTAATACTCCGGCCATAAATCCTAACATTAATCCCAAACCACTTTCTGATAACTTACCCATAAAAGGATACGCTATAAATGCTCCCAGTGGGGTAGTAAAAGAGGCTATTAAAAGCGCATAAAATATAGCTGTTCTTTTTTTTACTTCTGCTTCCATAAAAACCAAATAAGTAATAACCCCTTCAGCAAATTCATGCACCACTAAACCTGTTGCTGAAAGAAAACCGGTAAGGATACTAACGCTAAAGGTTACTGCGTAAATAACTCCGTCCACAAAAGAATGAATTCCTATCCCTTCCGCTACCACTATGCCAAAGGCCAGGTTTTCTTTTTTTGCTTGGTATATTATGAATTTGTTGGAAAATACCATAAATATAAATCCTCCTGCAGCCATAAATCCCGCGTAGGAGTTTTTCTGCAATGCCTGAGGCAATGCCCAACATTAATGGGGTTGAGATTAATACGCCGGCGGCAAAGCACATGAAGTAGGCCTTTGTTTTTTCTGCCCATTGTTTATATTTTACAATAGTAAAAATACCAATGGCATTCACTATTGCTGAAAGAATAGCGAATCCACCCATCCAGATAAAAGTTTCAGACATTTTAAAATCCTTTCTTGAAAGATCTGATCATTTGGCTGAAACATTATGAATTCGTTTTCAGCATTTTGCTTTTTCTCCAAATATTTTGGTCCCTATTCTGACCATGTTTGCCCCTTCCGACAGAGCAACATGATAAGTATTGGTCATTCCCATCGATAAATATTTCATTTCCACATCAGGTAAATCAATCTTTTTAATCTGCTCAAATATCTTTTTTGTCTCCCTGAAATAAGGTCTGGATTCTTCAGGGTTGCCAAATCGAGGCCCCATTGTCATCAGACCCATGATTTTTACATTTTGCAGCCTGGAAATTTTTCTGATTAATGCTTCAGCCGCTTCCGGCAGCACCCCTGATTTTTGAGGTTCTCTGCCACTGTTTATTTCTATCAAAATAGGCATGACTTTTCCTATTTCTCTGCATTTTTGATCAACGCTTTCTGCTATTTCCCAGGAATCAATCGTTTCGACCATATCGAACATTTCCAGAGTTTTCTTTCTTAA
This sequence comes from Smithella sp. D17, assembly GCA_000753945.1. Classification (GTDB taxonomy): domain Bacteria; phylum Desulfobacterota; class Syntrophia; order Syntrophales; family Smithellaceae; genus Smithella. The sequence goes on from JQOA01000187.1 coordinate 3,378, forward strand.
AAAATCATGCTTTTGCTTGTGCGGAATTCCAATAAAATGCCATAATGCCTTATTCCCAACAACTTTGTAGGCATTTTTTGCTTCCCCGACATAGTTTTCTCCGATGATTTTTACTCCCGCGTCAATGGCCTCTAAAATATCCTCGGGCTTTTTTTCTTTTGCCGCCGCAACCAATTCCACATGTTCGGGCAATTCATTTAATATTTTCCTTACATTTTCTTTAATCATTATAAGCTCCTTTTTACTGTAAATCTTTTCTTGTCTCCCCATTGGGCAACATGAAATCCGGATGATATTGACCCTGTTCTTCCATCTGATAGCGAAGGCAATGCCGGTGGTTATCCACCAGGCAATAATTTTCTATCCAGTATCTTTCTAACTTTCCTTGTTTTGTGTAGGCTTTCATGGGACAGGCATCATACCATTTGCACGGTTTAATCTTTCCCCGACTGATTAAAACGTCCCACCCCCTGATTCGATAATCCCTTACGTCAATCTTCCCGTGCTGATAATTTTCATGCCAATCTTCAGAAACGGGTAGCCATTCATACAGCGCTTTTCGCCAGGCTTCCAGAAAAAGAGGGGTTCTTTCCATAAAATCCGCCGCACAATAAATTTTATGACGAGCAGCCCGCTTTAATTTTCCCAGCCAGGCGATTCCTTCTTCAGATCTCAGGAGATGGTGGTCAATAATTAACGTGTCAATCTGTTCGGATAGCCGGATGGCGTTTTCCCAGGCGTGTTCTCTTTGCACTTGATGCGACGGCAAAACATATCGATATAAAGGAGGACCCGAGACGAAGACGATGTCCGGTTTCCATTTCAAAATGGTTTCGATGGTGTT
>JQOA01000188.1 GCA_000753945.1 Smithella sp. D17
CCGCCGTTATTTCCGCGATAGCCGGAAGCCTCTATGCCCATATCATGACTTTTATCGCTCCGGCGTCATTCGGATTCAATTTTTCCGTTGAACTGCTCACAATGGTGGTTATTGGGGGCTTAGGCAGTATTTATGGCTCATTTCTGGGTGCGGCAATTCTGACCATGCTTCCGGAATTTCTACGCGTTTTTCAGGATTTTGATATCGTTGTTTATGGATTGATGTTAATTTTAATGACGATGTTCATGCCCGGTGGTCTTGTCAGCGGTATCGAGAAATTGGCAGAGTTTGCCACCGCGAAAATGAAGAGAAAAAAGGACAAAAATGCTCAGGCTTAGCGGCATAACCAAAATGTTCGGTGGACTTACCGCACTGGAAGATGTTTCTTTTTGTGTGGAGGACGGTTCGATAACCGGCGTCATCGGTCCTAACGGTGCGGGAAAGACCACGCTTTTTAATATTGTAACCGGTCTTTATACCCAGACAGCGGGAGAAGTTTATCTGGGCGAGAAAAAGATTTCTTTTTTGAAGACGGAGGAACTGGCAGGACTTGGTCTGGTGCGTACGTTTCAGAATGTGGAGTTATTCGGCCAGATGACCGTGCTGGAAAATGTCATGGTTGGACTGCACACCAGGAGTAAGAGCGGTATTTTTTCCTGTGCCTTTAAATTGCCCGGCCATCTTAAAGAAGAAAAATATATCCGGGAGAAAAGTATGGAGTGGCTGAAATTTACCGGCATGGCTGATCTGGCCGATATGAAGGCCGGTAATTTGCCTTTTGGTAAGGGAAGACTGCTGGAAATTTCCCGGGCGTTGGCTGCCCAGCCGCGGGTTATTCTGATGGACGAACCGGCTGCCGGTTTAAACAGCCGGGAAACAGCCGAAGTGGCCTTACTCATCCGTAAAATAAGAAAAGCAGGCATCACGGTAACGCTTGTGGAGCACGATATGGATCTGGTAATGGATATTTGTGATGCTATCGTTGTTTTAAATCTGGGGAAAA
>JQOA01000189.1 GCA_000753945.1 Smithella sp. D17
TGCATCTCTAATATCCACGCGGCAGGAAATTCATAGAAATAACGAATTCAGCTGGGCGCCAATTTTGGAAGTAGCTTATCTCTTTGCCGGAATATTCATAACAATCATTCCCGCTCTGGCAATTCTGAAAGCCGGCGAAAATGGATCATTGCACTGGTTGATAAAGTCAGTTGATTCACCGGCACAGTATTTCTGGACGGTAGGAATGCTATCCAGTTTTCTGGATAACGCTCCTACCTATCTTACTTTCTTCAACAGCATACTTGGCAAATTTTATCCGGGAATACCGGAAGCTTCCGCGGTGGCTTTGCTGATTGTAGAAAAAATTCCTCATCTGGCAGCAATATCCGTGGGAGCTGTTTTCATGGGAGCCAATACCTATATCGGCAACGCGCCCAACTTTATGGTCAAATCCATAGCCGAAGAAGCAGGCGTGAAGATGCCCAGTTTTTTCGGATACATCTTTAGATATTCCATGCCCATTTTAGTGGTTCTATTCATTATAATGACTTTTATATTCTATTAAGGTCTTGATTTTCAAAAAATAATTACCTATTTACTCAATAGAGGAAATACTTCTTGAAGATACTCATGAAAGCAGATATAGATTTTTAAAGTTGCCCGATATTGGGCATAAGGAGTAGAAAACATGGTGGCAACATTACGTAAATCTTTAAAAACAATAGAGGATTACAAATCGGCGAGTCCTCATTATACCGATCTTTTGGATATAATGGCAGATATCTTAATTCTGCGGAAAGAATACCGCAACAGTATGAAGGATTCCATTTTCAGTGTGGAAGAAAATTTAATCACAAAAAAAATGGAGGGAGGGCTCCCCTTAATTGATTTTGCTGGAGAAGAGTATGATTTAACGCGTCCTAAAGAGTATTTTAATACACTAATTTCCATTGCTGAAAAAAGAATGCCCGAAGTCGCGCAAAACATTATCGATATAATCAAAAGTCAACAATTTGATTGGGAAAAGATGGTTCGTGCTTCTTTTGACCGCAAGGTTGAAGAAACTAATCCACAGGGATTTCCGGCTGCTCGTGAAGCCGAAGAAAGTATCGACTTAATTGATCTTTTTGCTGAAGAAAGTTTAAGGCCGGAACTGGAAATCATTGCTGAAAAATACGGCGAAATAGTTGAAAAATCTAAATGGCCGGAGGGGTATTGCCCCATTTGCGGTAAAGAACCTAAGATTGGTGAAATCAGAAAAGACGAAGATGGAAAGCGGTATCTTTTTTGTCATCAGTGTGGATTTAAATGGAATTTTAACCGGATCAAATGCCCTTTTTGCGGCAACGAGGAACAGCATTCTTTGGCTTATTTTGAAGTGGAAGGCGAAGAGCGTTATCGCGTAGATGTCTGTAATAAGTGTCGACGTTATATAAAAACAGTTGAATTGCCTAAATCAAGCGAAGAACCGGACCTTGATGTTGAAGACATCGCCACCCTGCACCTGGATATGATTGCTTATGATGAAGGCTACAACTAGTGTAGTGTTACAATAAAATCTTTACAAT
>JQOA01000190.1 GCA_000753945.1 Smithella sp. D17
TCTTGAGCCGGTTTCTGGAATCCACCCGTGTTGAATTGGAAAATTCACACGGTTGATTAAATTTTCTCTTAATGAATTTTTCTGTTATAATCCTGTGAAAACATCCAGCTTAACCGCGATGAATAATTAAAGGAGAAAACCATGTTTGACTATATGATGACCAAAGAGCAAATCAAGATAAGGGATGAGGCAAGGGATCTGGTTAAATGGGTGCCGCGTCAGACGGTCCTGGACATGGATACGGATAAGATCAAATTTCCGAAGGAATTTTTGCAGGAAGCCGGAAGGCGAAATTTACTGGGATGCCGTTATCCGAAAAAATGGGGCGGCCGAGACATGGATTGGGTGACCACCTGTATGCTGATGGAAGAGGTGGGAACGCTGGGGTATGAAATGGCTTGTGTTTTCGGAGTAGGAGCTGAACTGGTCTGCGACGCAATTATCCAGCACGGAACTGATGAGCAGAAAGAAAAATATGTGAAGCCGCTTTTAAGAGGAGACATATTTGCCGCGGAGTGTCTGACCGAACCGCGTGGCGGATCGGACTTTTTTGGAGCCACGACAAAAGCGGAAGACAAGGGCGATTATTTTCTGCTCAATGGACAGAAGAGATTCATTGTCGGTGCAGAAGGAGCGGACTTTTTTCTCGTCTATGCCAAAACTCATCCTGAAGCCAAACCGCAGGAGGCGATCACCTGCTTTATTGTTGATCGAACCGAAGGCGTAGAAGTTAAATATTTATATGGTTTGATGGGCTGCCGCGGTGGCGGAACCGGTCGTATTATATTTCGCAATGTGAAAGTTCCCAAAGAGAATGTGGTGGGAAATGTTCAGGGTGCTTACGCTGTATTTAATACCATGATGATACCGGAGCGTTTGGGAACAGCCTCCATGACCATCGGCGCTGCCCGCCCCGCTCTGGATATCGCCACAAATTATACCTCCCGTCGAAAAGCGTTCGGCCAGGTAATTGCTCAGTTCGAAGGTGTGAGTTTTCAGATTGCCGAAGCCGCGATGCTGCTGGATGCTGCACGTGCCATGGCTTATGTCACAGCGCGGGCAGTGGATGATGGCGCGGATATGCACCGGATACGGCGCATGGTATCGCAGAGCAAAAAGTTTATTACCGAATCGTGTCAGAAAGTCGTGCATAATTCCATGCAGGTAATGGGCGGTATCGCCTATACCAATGTTTTTCCCATCGAACGAATCTATCGTGATGTTCGTTTGGCTTCCATCTGGACAGGCACCAGCGAAGTCATGTCCATGATCACCGCTCATGAATGGTACCGTGAATATTTCACGCAAAAAGCAAAGCAAAATACCCGCGATTTTGAACAAGATGCGCAGGAAGCCTGCGAAGAAGAGAAAATCTATGACGATGATGATATGTGGAATAAAGGATGGTAAAATTAAAAAAATGAAACAAGTAAGGTTAAAAATAATTATAGTTTTATTTGCTTTGTCGTTGGCAACGCAGGCGTTTGCCTGGCATGATCATACTCACCTTGCAATCTGCAAGGCGACGGGGTCTGATATGTGGTATCACTGCGCGGGACCGGATATTGCCAAAATTAAGGCGGGCAATATGGAAGCCTACAATCACTGGTTCAACAATTCTGCTGAAGCCGAGGTCACGCCGCAAATGGTTTTCGATCAAATAGATCGTTATAATAAAAGAAGTAGAATATTTGATACCGAAGGCCATCTTTTAGGGGCGATAATTGCATCGTTGCGAGCTTACGAAAAAGATCTTCGTACAGGCAAATACGCCTTGTATCATCTTGTTTATTGCGCTGGATAACGACAATATAAAGTTGGGAGGTAACG
>JQOA01000191.1 GCA_000753945.1 Smithella sp. D17
AAATGTAATCATTTCTCTTTTTGCCCCGGTAAGGAACAAAGTTTAAATCAATATCCATTCCCAGGCCACCGGCAAAAGCTACTTCGGCCAGTGCAACAGCCAGTCCACCGTCGGAGCAGTCGTGGCAGGAAGCGATAATGCCGGACTGCATAGCCTTATATAATGCCCTGTATATTTTTATCGCTTTTGCGGCAATGACCTGTGGAACATTATTGCCGATGACTTTTTGCGAGGCAAACCACTCCGAACCGCCTAACTCCTCTTTGGTTTCACCGATGATATAAACCAGATCCTGCGGGCGTTTGGCATCCATAGTAACGGCTTTGCGTACATCCTTAATTTTGCCGATAACAGAAAAAAGAAGCGTCGGAGGAATCGATATTTTCGTTTTGCCTATCTGGTAATCGTTTTTCATGCTGTCCTTGCCGGAAATACAAGGAACTCCGTAAGCTGTTGTATAGTCGTAGATAGCCATATTAGCGCGCACCAGTTGCGCCAGTTTATATTCGCCGTCGGGTGTTTTTGCGGACTTTACGGGATCGCACCAGCAGAAATTATCGAGACCGGCCAGATGGTCAATATCGGCGCCTACGGCCACGGCATTACGGATTGCTTCGTCCATGGCGCAGGCGGTCATGTGATAAGTATCAATATCACTGTAACGCGGACAAATACCATGCGCCACGACAACTCCTTCCATGGAATCCAGAACAGGCCTGATTATTGCGGCATCGGAAGGTCCGTCATTCTCGGCGCCGACCAAAGGCTTGATTACACTGCCTCCCTGAACCTCGTGATCGTATTGACGCACCACCGGTTCTTTTGAGCATATATTCAAACGGGAAAGCATTTCCATGAGCGCCTTGCCCAGATCAGATGGCGGTGCAAAACGCGGTTCTTTATTTTTAGGTTGTTTCCATTTTGCCGTAAGTGTCATTTGGGGAACGCCGGCATGGAGAAATTCCATGTCGAGGCAGGCAACAGTTTTTCCGCCAAAGAGGACATGAAATTTCCCGGAGGCGGTAAATTTACCCAGAACAGTTGCTTCCACACCCATCTTCTTCGCCAGTTCCAGAAAGGACTTTATTTTTCGGGGATCAACCGCCAGCGTCATGCGTTCCTGCGCTTCAGAGACAAGAATTTCCCAAGGCTGAAGGCCTGCGTATTTTAAAGGCGCATGAATTAGATCGAATT
>JQOA01000192.1 GCA_000753945.1 Smithella sp. D17
AGAGTATATATTTCTCTTTTGTTATTTACATTATTCTCATAGCCACGGCCATCAACTACAATAATTTCCTGATTGCTGCCATTGTTCTGTTCATGAATTTTTTTACCTGCCGTTGCCATGGAATCTGAATCCATAGTTGTCTCCTTCAGATCATTTTAATCAAGAAAGAAAGCTATCATAACGCAAGAAACAGTTCAAGGAATATATAAAATGTCTGATTAATGAGGTAATATATTTTTATCTGACAAATGGATAACTATTTTTATAGTTGACATCTCCACTGTCTTTCAGGTTTAATAGCAGAACATTAAAAAAATACTTCCATAAAGATAAATTAAAATAATGAAGCGTATATTAATAACCGGAGGCGCCGGATTTTTAGGATCACATCTTTGTGACCGATTATTGCAAGAAGGCAACGACATTATTTGTCTGGATAATTTTTTTACCGGTGATAAAAGAAATATCGCGCATTTGATGGGTCTTCCTCATTTTGAATTGATCCGCCACGATATTATCAATCCCATCTATCTGGAAGTTGATGAAATATACAATCTGGCCTGCCCCGCTTCTCCTGTGCATTATCAGTTCAATCCGATCAAAACCATCAAAACGAATGTTATGGGAGTAATAAACGTTTTAGGCATTGCGAAAAGGACAAAAGCGAAAGTGCTTCAGGCTTCCACCTCGGAAGTTTACGGTGATCCGGAAGTGCACCCGCAAAAGGAATCCTACTGGGGAAAAGTTAATCCGATTGGAATCCGCAGTTGTTATGACGAGGGGAAAAGAGCAGCGGAATGTCTGATGATGGACTACCGGCGGCAAAATTCCGTCAACACAAAAATAGTCAGAATTTTTAATACATACGGTCCGCGTATGGCGATCAATGACGGCCGTGTGGTCAGTAATTTTATTATTCAAGCCCTGCAAAATAAGAAAATCACGATTTACGGAGACGGTTCTCACACCAGATCTTTTTGTTATGTAGATGATATGATCACAGGATTAGTCAGCATGATGAATTCGGCCGATGATTTTTATGGCCCTGTTAATATCGGTAATCCTGGAGAATTTACTATTATGCAATTGGCGCAACTAATCATCAAATTAACAAAAAGCAATTCCGAAATTGATTTTCAGCCTCTTCCTGCTGATGACCCTGTTCAACGTAAACCGGATATAACGCTGGCCGGAGAGCAACTCGGCTGGACTCCGCAAATAGAGTTGGAGAAAGGTTTATTAAATACAATAGAATATTTTCGTGATGTTTTGAAAGCATCATAATCAGTTGAAGGAGATACAGTATAAAATGAAATTTAAGAAGAAAATCCTTTGCATCGGGGCCGGTTATGTCGGCGGTCCTTCCATGGCAATGATTGCTTATAAGTGCCCCGATTATCGAATAACAGTAGTGGATATCAATCCTGATCGCATTGACGCCTGGAATTCGTCAGAGCTTCCCATTTATGAACCGGGACTGGAGCAAATTGTTAAAAAAACACGCGGCAAAAATCTGTTTTTTGACAAAGATATTGAAAATCAGATAAAAGAAAATGACATTATTTTTGTCAGCGTGCATACGCCCACAAAAACTTACGGTACCGGTGCGGATATGACTGCTGACTTGCAGTACTGGGAAAAAACAGCTCGTCAGATTCTCAAATATTCGCGGTCGTCGAAAATTGTAATCGAGAAAAGCACTCTACCCGTGAAAACCGCCCTGGCCATGGAAAAAATTTTATCTTCGGCAAAAAGCAAATTTAACTTTGAAGTTCTCTCCAATCCGGAATTTATGGCAGAAGGCACGGCGATTAGCGATCTGGAGAATCCCGATCGCGTTCTGATCGGTTCTCATGAAACAAAAAACGGATTAAAAGCCCGTGCGGAATTGATTAAACTTTACTCCCGTTGGGTTCCAAAAGAAAATATCATTACATCCAATATCTGGAGCAGCGAATTATCCAAATTGGTAGCCAATGCTTTCCTGGCGCAGCGGGTATCATCGATTAATTCCATATCCGCTCTATGTGAGAAAACCGATGCTGATGTTTCCGAAGTAGCCAAAGCCGTGGGAATGGATAAACGGATTGGCGACAAATTTCTTAAAGCCGGCATCGGTTTTGGCGGATCGTGTTTTAAAAAGGATATTTTAAATCTTGTTTATCTTTGCCGTTTCTATGATCTGAAAGAAGTTGCTTCTTATTGGGAAAACGTTGTCAGGATCAATGAATATCAACAGGAACGTTTTGTCTCTAATATCCTGCACAGCATGTTTGGCACATTGGCTGGTAAAAAGATTTGTATACTTGGTTTTGCTTTTAAAGCAGATACCGGAGATACCAGAGAAAGCCCGGCGATTTATATTTCACAAAAACTGCTTATGGAACACGCCGAATTGATTATTTCCGATCCCAAAGCTCTAAAAAACGCTGCTGTTGATCTTTCGGGAATCAAAGGCAAAGTAAAATATATTGAAGACCCCTACCAGGCCGCAGCCGGCTGTCATGCTTTGGTCATACTTACCGACTGGGATACATATCGGAAACTGGATTTTCACAAAATATATAAATCAATGGTAAAGCCTGCATTTATATTCGATGGACGTAACATCATTGACCATAAAAAATGTTTTTCTATTGGTTTTAACGTTTATCCCGTCGGCAAGCCGGCTTTAAGCCATTTTAAGGTCTGATATTATCAAGCGGCAATGAAGTCAAAAGCATTTTTTATCAGTTTTATTTCATTGCCTGCAGGAAGCATCGTTATCGCCAACACATCAAATCGCGATGCGGTATTATTCATGTTCTTCTTTTGAAGATACCATAGCGCCAGTTGAGACATCTTTTTTTGTTTTTTTATTCCTACTGCCTGTTCCGGGAAGCCCAGTTCTCTGGATTTCCTTGTCTTGACTTCAATGAAAACAAGGGAATCTTTTTCCCGCGCGATGATGTCTATTTCTCCGATAGCGCAGCGGAAATTCGCTTCAATTATCCGATAACCGTTCTTTTTAAGAAAATCAGCCGCTATTTTTTCGCCATCTTTTCCTGTTTGAATTTTTGCCGAGTCTTTCATCTTAAACGTTGAATTCCAGCTTGGTTTGATTCAAATATTTTACATGAAACGATTTGCGATGAATTTTACAAATGCCGAATTTTTTAATGGCGTCAAGATGTTCTTTGGTTCCATAGCCCTTGTTTTGCTGAAAATTATACTGAGGAAACTGTCGATGATACATTTCCATGATCCGATCGCGGGATACTTTGGCGATAATTGACGCTGCCGCGATGGAAATACTGAGAGAATCACCTTTGACAATCGGTTTTTGGGGAGTCAGGATGGGAATACGTTGATTGCCGTCAATCAAAAGAAAATCTGGAGAAGCAGGAAGTTCTAAAACAGCGTCGCGCATGGCCTGAAGGGTCGCCTGGAGAATGTTAACACGATCAATTATATCCGCATCAACAACCATCATGCCGATCGCAACGGCTTCTTTGTTGATGATTTCGTATAATTCTTCTCTCTTGCCGGCGGAAAGTTTTTTTGAATCTTTTATTTCAGAATTCAGATAACCGGGCGGAAGAATCACAGCAGCGGCGACGACCGGCCCGGCCAGCGGTCCCCTGCCCGCTTCATCAATACCGGCGATAATCTGGTAACCTTCTTGATACGCAATTTTCTCAAAAGTATCCATCGAAAAATTAATGGAATAAATCCTTTTCCTTTCCGCAAGACAGCCATACCAAGTTAAAAAATCAAACGAAATTGGTTTAATCTTAATTTAATACAAACCAGTATTAGTTTTTTGTAGCTTCTTTAATCCTTGCTTTTTTACCTCTTAATTCTCTTAAATAGTAAAGACGTGATCTGGCTACTTTTCCTCTGGTAATCACTTCAATCTGGTCAATAATCGGAGAATGCAAAGGAAATGTTCTTTCTACACCAACGCCATAAGAAATTTTTCTCACTGTAAAATTGGCTCTGCTATTACCGCGTTTCTTACGAATTACAACTCCTTCAAAAGCCTGAAGTCTCTGCTTTTGGCCTTCAATGATGCGCACATGTACTTTTACCGTATCACCGGTTTTGAAACCGGGGATATCGCCTCTCATATATTCTTTTTCCAGCATTTCTATAACATTCATTTATATTTCCTCCTGCAATCATTGCATTATATATAAAATATACTAAATACTTATTACTCGATCTAAAACAATTGCTATTGCCGATCGCACGGCAAGGTGGTTATAATTTCCTTTCCCTCTTATAGGCTCTAAAGCGGGAAACCCATACATTATAAACTTCTCAAAATCAAGACTTTATATATCTTCCTGTTTAATTTTATCCAGATATTTTTCATCTTCATCTGAAAGTTTTATTTTTTCAAGTAAATCCGGACGACGTTGATATGTCCTTTTCAGTGACTTTCTTTTACGCCACAGTTCGATTTCGGCGTGATTCCCAGATAATAAAACTTCGGGAACTACCCAGTTTTTATATTCCGCCGGCCTTGTATATTGCGGATATTCCAAAAGGTTTGCGCAAAAAGATTCTTTGTTCGTTGAATCAGGGTTTCCCAGGACATCGGGAATATAGCGGGAGACGGCATCAATTAAAACCATTGCGGGAAGTTCTCCACCGGTCAATATATAATCACCGATGGAAATTTCGCGGTCAACTAAATGTTCCCTGATCCTTTCATCAATACCTTCATAACGTCCGCAAATAATTATTATCCTTTTCTTGCCGGCTAATTCAGCTGCTATTTTTTGATTCAAAACTTCTCCCTGCGGAGTCATTAATACTACAATGGAATCATTTTCAGGATTCCTGATTTCATGAAGAGCCTTTTCCACCGGCTCAACTTTCATGACCATTCCGCAACCGCCTCCATACGGAGCGTCATCAGTCATTTTATGTTTATCATCCGCCCAATTACGTATATCGTGCAGGGAAACACTTAAAATACCTTTCTCTTGAGCTTTCTTGATCAAACTGAAGTTGAGTGGAGACGAAAACATCTCGGGGAAAATGGAGAGGACATCAAACTTGACCACTTTTTACAGCCCTTCCAGCAATCTGACCGTCATAACCCGACGATTTATATCTATCTTGCGGATTACCCCGGAAATAGCAGGGAGAAGTATTTCTCTTTCTTCTCCCTCGCAAACATAAACATCATTACTTCCTGTGGGAAAAACCGATACGATCCGGCCGATATATTCATTTTCTTCATTATAAACATCAAGCCCGATAATATCCTGCCAATAATACTCACCTTCGCGCAGTGTTTCCAGCATATCCTTCGGCAAAAATACTTTACAGCCAACTAACTTCTGCGCCGATTCCACATCCGGTATGCCTTCCAATTCGACAAATAACATTTTTCCGGATAAAGAAATTTTTCTTAAATTAAAACGATTTTTTTCACCTGAACTTTCTTCAATATAAATAAATTCAAGCTGGGCAAAACTATTTTCCTTCTCCACATAACATAAAACTTTTAGACTACCATGGAGACCACGGGTTTTTACAATCTCTCCTATTGCAAAGAGATTCATTTCAGACCTATTCAATAATTTCTAAAACCGCCCTTTTATGCATTTTAGCAGAAGCAGCGCTTAGAATCATTCGAATAGCCTGGGCAGTTTTACCCTGTTTCCCGATTACTTTACCTAAATCTTCTTTTGCCACGCGCAATTCAATCACAGATGTTTGTTCACCGATTGTTTCTTTTACTTCAACTTTGTCTGGAACATCTACCAATGCCTGAGCTATATACTTGACCAATTCCTTCATCGTTACAACCTCCGCTGATTTAATTAAATTCTTTTTGAAAAACCATTATTCTATCAATAATAATTTCTACGCTTAAACGACACGTGGCCATATAAAAACTCCAGATATTCCGCCTTGTCAATTATGATGGTCTCGTAAAAAGTCGCTTTTGCCCTTTTTTGTCATTCCCGCGAAGGCGGGAATCCAGTTATTTCAATAGGTTCTGGATACCGGCCTTCACCGGTATGACGGTTTTTCGACTTTTTACGACTTCATCAATTATAACAAAACAAACATTCATCTTATTTAATTCCAGCTTCAATGCCTTTTACTTTCAGTAAATTAGCTACTGTCAGGGTTGCTTTTGCACCCTTTGACAACCACTCCCGAACCCTCTCTTCCTTTACCACGATTTCCGCGGGATTCTTTTTGGGATCGTAATTACCTAATATTTCTAAAAATTTTCCGTCTCGAGGGGAATCTGTATCAGTTGCCACAATTCTGTAAAAAGGTTTACTTTTCGCACCCATACGAGTTAGTCTAATTTTAACAGCCATTGATCTTAAATAATACCTCCTTAAAATGATAATTATTCCATGTTTTTTCTTAGCATAGTTTTTTCTATTTTAAAAGGGGAAATTACGCATCAATGATTTAACACCTTTTTTTTGATTGAATTTTTTCATCATTTTTTTTATTTCTATATAATTTTTCAATAAAAGATTTACATCCTGAACCGTTGTTCCGCTGCCCAAGGCGATTCTTTTGCGCCGTCGTCCGTCGATGATCAAGTAATCATAACGCTCTTCTTTGGTCATGGAATCGATTATAGCGGTAATTTTAACCAATTCCCTGTCGTCGGGCTCAACATCTTTAAGAGCCTTCATTTTTCCCAAACCCGGAATCATCCCTAATATATCTTTCATTGATCCCATTTTCTTGATTTGGGCCAGTTGATTGCGAAAATCTTCCAGAGAAAAATTATTTTTCCTGATGCTTTTTTGCAACTCAAGAGCCGTCTTGTTGTCAATATTGGCCTGTGCTTTTTCCACCAGCGTAAGAATATCGCCCATTCCCAGTATTCGGGAGGCCATTCTTTCCGGGTGAAATACCTCAAGGTTATCGATTTTTTCACCTATGCCTACAAACTTTATTGGTTTTCCGATAACTGATTTGAGAGACAAAGCACTTCCGCCGCGTGCGTCGCCGTCCATTTTTGTCATAATGACGCCGTCAATACCGATTAACTCATTAAATTTTGCTCCGACATTAACGGCGTCCTGTCCGGTCATCGCATCTGCCACATAAATAATTTCCGCCGGATTTACCTTTTCTTTGATTTTCGTGAGTTCTTTCATCAAGAGTTCATCAATATGCAACCTTCCTGCGGTATCAATAATGATTACTTCATAACCATTTTTTCTGGCTTGTTCGACTGCCTGAACGCAAATTTCCACAGGATCTTGAAGACCATGTGAATCAAAAACGCCCGTACTTATCTGTTTTCCCAGCATGGCCAGTTGTTCAATGGCGGCGGGCCGATAAACATCTGCCGATACAAGATAAACCTTTTTTTGTTCTTTTGATAACAAAAGGGCCAGTTTTGCTGCGGTTGTGGTTTTGCCGCAGCCCTGCAATCCAACGAGCATGATTGGAGCTGGAATTCGGGATCCGAATTTGATATTGGCGCTAACCCCTCCCATAAGATCAACCAAACGTTCATGAACAATTTTGACCATTTGCTGTCCGGGAGTAATACTGTCGAGAACTTCTTTGCCGAGTGCCCGTATTCGGATATCTTCGATAAAATCTTTAGCTACCCTGAAATTAACATCGGCTTCCAAAAGCGCCATACGGATTTCTTTGAGTGAGGCATTTACATTCTCCTCGTTTAGAATTCCGCGGCCTTTTAATTTCTTAAAAATATTCTCTAATTTTTCAGAAAGATTTTCAAACATAATTAAATAACCGTAACCTGATATTATTTTTAGTTTTTATTTTCTTCATTATCAACAGATTTGATGATACAATTTAGCCCGGTTTTTTGAGATATTTTTTGCGCGGCCTCCTGTGCCTGAACTTTATTTTCGAAACCGGGAACAACTACGCGAAAGAAAATACCCTTCCCTTGAACATCAACTTTAATCACTTTTGACGTAAAACCTAACGATGTTAATTTTTTGTTTATTTTGTTAGCCTCGATTTTATCTTTTAAAGAAGCGGCTTGAATTGTAAATTTCTGCTTCCTGGAAGAAACAGACGACGCGATTTCTTTTCCTCTGGATTCATTTTTTTCTATAATTTTCTCAATCGTCGGCTCGTAAGACTGCTTGCGTGTTTCTAAATTGAAATCGCCGTTTTGTGTTTCTTCTTCTTTTGCCGGCGGCAAAACTGCCGCCGGTTGTTTTTCCGGAACCGGCTGATCCTGCAAAACTCCTTTTTTGCTGGTCAGGGTGTTGTAAAATGTCAGATCAATATTCCCCTGATTGGAAGATTGATTCTGCGCAACTTTGATTTTAGCCGGTCGCCAAACCAGTGATAATACTTTTTGAGGAAAGGCGGCGATTTTCTCCGGATAAACATCAATGTTTTTACCGACTTCAATGCCGAATAAAAAAGCCGTACATAAAAGAGCGGCCATACCGGCAACGAGGATAATTAATCCTGCTTTTCCTACTTTTAATTCAAAATTCTTAATATTTCCGGAAGTCATCTATTCTACTTTGGAATTATTATTTACATCTTTTCCGGTGCGCTCACACCTAAAATATTCAAAGCATTTTGTAAGACAATTTTTATTTCCATTATCAGAAACAATCTCGCCGCGGTCAGTCCATCATTTTCTGAAATTACTTTATTTTTGTTATAATAGCTATGAAAAACACCGGCTAACTCATTCAAATAAAAAGGAATGCGGTGCGGCTCTAAGGCTTTAGCGGCTCCACAGATAGTTTCCGGATAACGCACCAGCATTTTGATCAATGTTTTTTCCTCCGGTTCTCTCAAAAAAGAAAGATCGGTATCAGCATAAACCGGCAGAGCAATGCCTCGTTCCTGTGCCATTTTCAAGATGCTGCAAATTCGCGCGTGGGCGTATTGCACATAATATACAGGATTTTCATTGGATTGCTTTTTGGCCACTTCCAGATCGAAATCAAGATGACTGTCGGATCGGCGCATGAGAAAATTATAGCGGGCAGCGTCCCTGCCCACTTCATCAAGCACTTCCCGCAGAGTTACAAATTCGCCGGAACGCGTGGACATTGCCACAGGCGCTCCGCCCCGAAGAAGATTTACTAATTGAACAAGAATTATTTTTAAAGATTCTTTACTGTAACCCAGCGCCTGAATTCCTGCCCACATCCGCGGCATGTAACCATGATGATCCGCGCCCCAGATATCAATAACCGTATCAAAACCGCGGGCAAATTTATTCTGATGATAGGCGATGTCAGCGGCAAAATATGTCGGTTCACCGTTTTTACGGATGACGACCCTGTCTTTTTCATCACCGAAATCAGTTGTTTTAAACCACAATGTCTCGCCGTCGGAATAAACAAATCCCTGCTTTTTCAATTTATCCAGCAGTTTAGTCACTCCATCGTTTTTATATAATTCTTTTTCGCTGAAATACTCATCGAAGACTACGCCAAAATCTCTCAAATCAATTTTAATTTCTTCCAGAATTATCTGTCCGGCAATAGAAGTAAAATAGCCGATGGCTGCTTCTTCGGTGGAGTGAAGATATTTCTCGCCTTCTTCTTTAATAATTTTACCGGCAATATCCTTGATATAATCGCCGCGATAACATGTCTCCGGAAATTCAATTTTTTCGTCCAGCAATTCCCGATAACGCAGCAGGACTGATTTACCTAAATTATTCATCTGGTTGCCGGCATCATTGATATAATATTCTTTGGAAACGCAATAGCCGGTTGCCGAAAGCAGAGAAGACAAGACATCGCCCACCACCGCCCCTCGCGCATGGCCGATGTGCAAAGGCCCGGTAGGATTGGCGCTGACAAATTCCACCTGTACTTTTTTACCGCCGCCATAATTGATAAAACCATATTTTTCTTTTTGCTCATCAATATTTTTTAAAGCTTTATGCCAGACATCGTCTTTGATGAAAAAATTAATAAAGCCGGGGCCGGCTATCTGTGTTTTTCCGATAATATTTTCCGGATCGGACAGATTATCCTGAATTATTTGCGCAATTTTACGCGGATTCTGTTTGGCCTGCGCCGCCAGAATCAGCGCGGCATTGGCGGCGTAATCGCCGTGCTCCGGATTGGCGGGGGCTTCCACTTCCATGTAGGGTAAAGAAACTTCGGGCAACTGACCCTTTTGGACAGAAATATTTAAAGCGTTTTCCAGCAGTTTTGTAATCTTATTTTTCATGATTAAATAAATACCTTATAAAAAAATGACAAGCAGCTTTAAATATCATTTGCCGCTTGTCACTGCAAGTTGAACTATTAGATTATATCGCAGGAAGCTGCGGAGAATTAAAGCTCGTATCGCCACATAGGGATTGAACCAGCGGCAAAATTTTTTTATCTGGTCTCATAAACAATTTCACCGGTTCTTGCATAATCAGACAGCAAAGATGTGCCGTCTGTCAACTCCTCCTCGGTCAGCGTAACGATATCCAACGGTATTAAGAACTTTTTAATAGTCATAATTTCTGCGTCTTTGGTTAATTTTGCCCGTTTAAAAATATCCTTGTTTTTAAAATCATCGGAAATAACCATGATATCTATATCGCTTTCCACTTTGCCGCTGCCATTTGCCTGTGAACCGAATACAATGATCTTCTGAACTTTTATCCCTGCTTGCAAAAGGCGGTCTTTCATGAATATTACTGCTTTTAAAGTTGACTTTTTAACCATTTCAAAACCTCTCTGCTGCTATCGATCATTTCTGTTGTATTCTTTTTCTTATAGATTTTGTTCATTCTGGTTAAGTCATCGGGATAGCGCGTTGGAATGCTGACTCTGTTCAACTCAAATATCGCATTGTGAAATGTATCAGGTGGAGTTAACCCTATTTTTTCTACCAGATAAATCAAGTTGTGCACCTTTGGAGGAAGCTCATTCAGCCTGGATTGATAAAGTCCTTTGAGCGCTTTTTCAATAGAAAGATGGCACATGAACACGGCATATATAAATCGTTTATTCTCCAGTATTATTTCTGCCGTCTTGAAATCATAAGCCGCCTGCTTAAACCATTCTTCAGGTTTTTTTGACATATTGAAGTTTCCAATTTTTTTTGTTGCGGGAAATATAACACACTTGATCATGGGATGTCGATAAATATTCGCTTTTACAAAGGCATACGAACCCCGGATTGTTATTGACAATGATAATGACATACGTTAATTAATCAAACACCTCGCAGCAAGCTTAAGGAGACTTAACGCCCGTCTTGCCAAAGCGGGATTAAATTATCACCATGCCAAGGAAAAGTATGATTGAAAAAGTAATTCGCAAAGGCAACCTTCATCGTCTTCAGTCTGCCGGAGAAGATATTGCTTACTGGTTAACTCGTTCCGCGGAAGAACGGGTGGCCGCGGTTGATTACCTCAGGAAACAATATCATGGAAATACAGCAAGACTTCAAAGAGTTGCTCGAATTATTCAACGGGCATAGCGTCGAATATATGATTGTCGGCGCTTATGCCCTCGCCTATCATGGATCGCCACGATTTACCGGCGATATTGACATTTTCGTCCGTCCTGCACAAGACAACGCGGCAAAGGTCATTGCTGCACTGGATCATTTTGGCTTTGGTTCGTTTAATCTGACAACTGATGATTTCCAGAAGCCGGATTCAGTCGTTCAACTGGGTGTTCCCCCTGTCCGTATTGATTTAATCACTTCTCTTACCGGACTAACATGGGAGGAAGCGGACAAAGGAAAGTAACGTGGGCTATACGGGGAAGTTCCCGTTTTCTTTCTGGGAAAAGAGCAATATATCATCAATAAACGGGCAACCGGAAGAAAAAAAGATCTTGCCGATCTGGAAGCACTTGGAGAAGAATAAAGCCCTGAATCAAATACTCCGCAGCAAGCTTAAGGAGAATTAACGCTCGTCCCACAACAGCGGGATTAAAATCCTGTTACAGGAGGCTGAAATGAAAAAAATAATCCTGTCGGTATGTCTTTTGATTTCTTTTGTTGCCTGTCCCCTATGGAGTCACGCTGATTATATCATCCATTTGAAGCACGGCGGCCAGTTCATGACACCCAAATACTGGGCGGATGACGACCAGATTCACTTCTTCGTCAGAGGCGGAACGATGGGGATTGAGAAGGACTCTGTTCAGCAAATAGAGAAATCAACAGTTGAGGCCGAATATGTTTATGAAACAAAAAAATCGTCTGGGCCGCCTGTAACGGAAGATAAGAGTTCCGCGACAGCAGTCAAGGGTGAGGCTAAAAAGGAAGATGCTAACCCAAGTTTAACCCCATTCCGGACACAACTAC
>JQOA01000193.1:0-2134 GCA_000753945.1 Smithella sp. D17
TCATAATATAAGTTATTTGTACTAAGTTTTTATATTTCGATTCAGACAAATTTTCCACTCTTCGGCAGAGTTTTTATTAAAGTAATAAGTGCATATTGTGGAAGGTAAAGGACTCTCGGATAGCGAATGGCCAGTCTCAGCAATCTTTTCGGATTTAGATAAAAGCGCCGGTAGCCGCGTTGAAAAACATTTTGCAATTGACTGTCTGTCATTGCCGAAATATTCGGAGTATTATAAAAATTTATTTTTTGCAGATGAATGATGTAGCTTTTGTTTTTGAGAACATCAACCGCCATTTCTGCCAATTCGGTACCGGCAAACGGTGTCACATACACAAACACTGCACGGTGTAAGTTAGAGCGGGCGGCAAATTCTACCGTGTCGAATGCTTCTTCGTAAGTTTCCGTCGGAAAACCTATCATGAAGAAACCGATCGAATAAATTCCCTCCTTGACCGAAGCATTGATTGCGCAAACGGCCTTATCGATGTTCAGATTCTTGTGAATCATCTTTTGCAGCCGGGGACTCGACGTCTCTATGGCAAAACAGATAGAAACTGTTCCGGCCAGCTTTAAAAGTTTCAAGTCTTCGGGCTTGAGCATGTCAGCCCGGACGCCGTTCGGGAAATGAAGTTTAACATCACCAATTCTGTTTCTGATGCCGTCAAGTATCGCGTGCATCCTTTTGCGATCCAGATTAAAACAGTCGTCAACTATTTCAAATTCCTTGAATCCATGCCGGAAGCGAAGCTCTTCCATCTCGGCAAGAACTGATTCAACTGACCTTTTCCTGAAGGCCTTACCCATTGTCCGATGACAGTATGCGCACTTGTAAGGACAACCGCGTGAAGTTACAATAGTCATATAAGGACGGTGGCCCACGCTGGCCATTGAATCCATTTTTGCGTATAATTTATGATCAAGTAATTCCCAGGCGGGGAAAGGAAGCGAGTTTAGTTCTTCTTCAGTCAGTGGATGTACCTGATTTATTTTTACCTGGCCGCCGACTAAAGAAGCTGTTCCCGGAATTGAGTCTGCAGGAAGGTCTTTCTCTACAGCATTGATCAATTCGGGGAATACCAACTCTCCTTCGCCCATAACAACAAAATCGGCTCCAATTATTTTTATCGCTTCTTCCGGATTGGCTGACGGCCAGGGACCGCCGAAAATAACGGGAACATCCGGCAGAATCTCACGGACAACCTTCATTATTTTTTTTGTGTTCTCCAGCTCGGTAATAATTATACTGATACCGACAAAATCCGGTTTCCAACCGGTTAGTGTACTCCTGAGTATATGTAAATCTTTATAGTCAAGGCCGCAGTCGTGAATTTTCGTTTCATGTGCGGCTCTTTGCAGCGCGGCGCCAATGTACATAAGTCCCACCGGCTGCGTTATTAACGAAAATCCTAACTCTATAAATCTTGGTTTGATCAAAAGTATTTTCGACATTTAAAATTTAAATTCCTTTTCTATGTTTATCAATTATTTCAGACAAGAATGTTTTGAGTGAAATGAACTTATCCAGTCTTTAGCTATCCTAAAAACACCGGCACACTATTTTTCTGCCCCGAAAAGGTAATAACAGTATTTTAACCGATAGACAACATCAAAAAACTCTTTCCTGACAGTGAAACTCATGGCGTTGATATAAACAAAATCGCTATCGAAAAGGCAAAAGACAGCAGCCATAAAGTTTATTGCGGATGTTTTGAAGATATAGACTTACCCAAAGGGTATTTTGATATGGTGTATTCCATTCACGTGATAGAACCCGTGGAACGCCCGGATATATTCATGCGGAAATGTCTGGATTTATTATCACCTGACGGTATAGTCGTGCTGATTGAAACGCCCAACACAGATTCACTGGATTACAAAATGCTCAAGAAGAGACATTGAGGTGGATATCACCCTCCCCGGCACTGGTACTTATTCCATATTGAAACATTCCGTCATTTATCCAAACAGCTTAATGCGGAAATAGTATCTTTTGCTCCTTGCAACACCGCTGTATTTTGGAACTGGAGTTGCAACTCTCTTTGCAGATCTGTCCTGGGTAAAAAAACGGCGGATCGATTATTTCCACCCATAACTGATGAAGTCGTAAAAAGTCGAAAAACCGTCATACCGGT
>JQOA01000193.1:2255-2537 GCA_000753945.1 Smithella sp. D17
AAAAAAGGGCAAAAGCGACTTTTTACGAGACCATCATAACTATTTTTTACGGAGGAATTCATTCCTTCATCATCCTGAGTTTTTTTCTGTTTTTGAAAAAATTCTATTGGTCTTGTTTAATAAAGCTAATTCGTTGTGGGTTGTATTTAAAAGAAGATAATGGAATTGAATGTTACTAAAGGACCGGCCGTAATGAAAGCAAGCATTCTCCACCGCCCGATAAAGAAAGTGATCCTCATTTTCCCGCCGATGAACCATCCTCGCATTTACTCTAAACAGTGC
>JQOA01000194.1 GCA_000753945.1 Smithella sp. D17
AGATGAAACAATGAATACTTTGCCAGTGCTGCTTCTCGTGGACGACGATGCGGAGATCCGGGATCAGATGAAATGGGCTCTCGCCTCTGAGTACCAGGTGCTGGAGGCGTGGGATCGCCGGACGGCGCTGGTCCATGTCCGGCAGAGGACACCACCACTACTCCTACTCGATTTAGGATTGCCGCCAGACACGGATGGCGCCTCCGAAGGACTGGCTATCCTGCGCGAAACGCTCCAGGTGAATCCACTGGCAAAGATCATTGTGATCACCGGGAACAGCGACCGGGCCAAGGCGATCGCCGCGATTGAAATCGGTGCCTATGATTTTATCGAAAAGCCGGTGCAACTCGACGTCGTCAAGGTCGTTCTGCAACGCGCAACTTACCTGGCTATCTTAGAGGAGGAGCAACGCTCGCTCATTGAGCGGGCAGGACAGAACGCGTTTGAGGGTCTCATCGGCACAAGCCCGCGCATCGAGGATGTCTTCCGTATGATCAGACGAGTGGGACCGTCTGATGTGCCGGTGCTGATTACCGGCGAAAGCGGCACCGGCAAGGAATTGGTGGCGAGAGCGATTCACAGTCAGAGTCCGCGCAAGGCAGCAGCGTTCGTTCCTATTAATTGCGGCGCGATCCCGGAGACGCTGCTCGAGAGCGAGCTTTTCGGCTATGAAAAGGGGGCGTTTACGGGGGCGGCCCAACAACGAAAAGGGCGCATTGAACATGCGCAAGGCGGCACGCTCTTCCTCGATGAAATCGGGGATATTCCGTTGTCGCTCCAGGTTAAACTCCTCCGGTTCTTGCAAGACCATCAGATTCAAAGGCTCGGTGGAAAGGATTCGACTCCTGTCGACACGCGCATCATTGCGGCGACTCATGTTGATCTTCAAAAAGCCATCAAGAGTGGACGCTTTAGGGAGGATTTATACTACCGGCTTTGTGTGGTGTCGATCGCTGTGCCGGCGCTCAGTGAACGACGTGAGGACATTCCATTACTGGCGCGTGCATTCTTGCTGCGCTTTGCGAATGAGCAACATAAGGTGCTGAATGGCTTTACGTCACAGGCGATAGAGGCGCTGGCTGCCTACCATTGGCCGGGAAATGTCCGAGAATTGGAGAATCGGATCAAGCGGGCGGTTGTCATGGCTGAGGGGAAGTATGTCACGCCTGCAAATCTGGAGCTGAACGAGCCGCCTGGGCCGGAGCTGGAATCTGTTACATTGCGCTCGGCACGTGAGAGCCGTGAGAGGGATCTTGTCCGCCTTGCGATGGAGAAGTCTGGAGGGAATGTGTCCAAAGCTGCCGCAGAGCTTGGCATTAGCCGCCCCACCCTGTACCAGTTGCTCACCCGGTACGGGCTCAAAAAGACGAAGCCCGAGCCCTGAACGAACGGGTGTCTTCCATTCCGTT
>JQOA01000195.1:0-199 GCA_000753945.1 Smithella sp. D17
TTCTGGATGCGCAGTGTGTGGATTTGAAACCGGGACCGGTTTTTCTCTTTGGCGTACGCCCCTGTGATGTGAAAAGCTTTGAAATCATGGATATTCATTTTTCCGGTACGGGTGCAGTTGATCCGTACTGGAAGAAAAGAAGAGAAGCCGCGACCATTTTCGGTTACGCCTTTGATTTAAATTCTCCTGCCGACCCGGC
>JQOA01000195.1:225-2009 GCA_000753945.1 Smithella sp. D17
TCCCGAAGGCAGCGACATCTTCATGATTAAAAAAGGCGATGAACTGCTTTTAAAAGCTATCACGCCCAAAGGAGAAAAGCTGCTGGCCGGATTAAGTTCGCTAGCGGACGCTTCAGCGGATGAACAGAAGTATTTTGATGATACAATTGCCGCGGGACGTTCGTTCAAAACACGTACTACCTGTGTGGACGCGAAAGTTATTGCCAAAAAACTGGAAGACATTTTTCTCAAGACGGAGTTTTGGGAAAAGGTTTCCGATGCCTGCTTAAGCTGTGGTGTCTGTACTTTTGTCTGTCCCACCTGTTACTGCTTTGATATTTGCGATGAGACGCTCTTCAGTCATGGTGTCCGCCGCCGGGTCTGGGACGCTTGCACGTTTACTGATTTCACGCTGGAGGCGAGCGGCCACAATCCCCGGACAAAGGTTTATCAGCGCCTGCGTCAGAAAATATGTCATAAATATTCATTCCACATCAGAAAATACGGTGTTATTTCTTGTGTCGGTTGCGGTCGTTGCACGCGTAACTGTCCGGTGAATATCGATATTTTCTCGATCGTGGACCAGGCTTTGAAGGAATAGCGTGAGAAAGAGTACGAAATAAAAATTTGAGGATAAATATGTGTTCAAATAATCCATACATTCCCATGCCGGTGGAGATAATCAAAATCATCGACGAAGTGGAAACCCATGACATCAAGTCGTTTCGTCTGAAATTTTTGAATAAAGAAGATGAAGCCAAATTCAATTATCTGCCCGGTCAGTTTTCCGAACTATCCATTTACGGTAAGGGCGAGTCCCCCATCGGGATTGCCTCGTCGCCGACCCAAGCCGGTTATGTGGAATTCACTGTTCAGCGGGCGGGCGCCATACAGCCGGGTTTAGTGACGGCGGCTCTGCACGATATGGATGAAGGTGCCAAAATAGGCCTGCGCGGACCGCTGGGCAATTCCTGGCCGATTGAATTTTTAGAGAAGAAGAACATTGTGGTCGTGGGCGGCGGATTTGCTTTCACGACTTTGCGTTCTCTAATCAACTATATGCTGCATAAAGATAATCGCTCACGCTTTGGCGAAATTACGGTAATTTACGGCGCGAGAACTCCCGGTTTGCTTTTGTATAAAGATGAACTGGCGGCCTGGGAAAAAAGAGATGATATCAAAACCATCATTACCGTGGATAAGGGTGATGAAACCTGGAAGGGCAGGGAAGGCTTCGTTCCCGCCGTATGTAAGGATGTCGCGCCGTCACCGAAAAATGCGGTAGCCGTTATTTGCGGTCCTCCGGTTATGATAAAGTTCACTCTGCCGGTATTTTTTGAACTGGGTTTTTCCAAGGGAAATATCCTGACGTCACTGGAAATGCGGATGAAATGCGGTATCGGCAAATGCGGCCGCTGCAACGTTGGTTCTAAGTATGTCTGTTCCGATGGTCCGGTATTTTCTCTGGCCGAACTCGACGAACTGCCCAGAGATTTTTAGCCGACTCCAAAAAAATACTGTGCTCATAAAAATAAATCATGTAAGGCATTCTCTACATCCAAATCTTTTCTGTCTTCCTGCAATTTTTTTTAGAAGTAATATCTTGTCAAGCTCAAAAGTAGCCAATATTTTCTTGACATACTAAATTTAAATAATTATAAGAATCGCATAAGCAATCTCTTATCAAAAACGATTGTTTTGGCATTGCCGTTTTTAAAAATGTTTGAATTCGGTAAGGAGTTTGTTTTTTTTAATTCCCGCTCAACGAATAGAGGGAATTTATTCTAATCTCCGGAAAGTTATTA
>JQOA01000196.1 GCA_000753945.1 Smithella sp. D17
ACGTGAGGCTGACGCCATACAAAACCCTTTAATCGAAATAGAAATTCTGGAAAACCTTCCTCAGAGAGAGCTTGCAACTTATATCAGTCGGTGCAAAATATTCATTTTTCTTTCAAAAAAAGAAGGCGATAATAAGGCGCTTGTTGAGGCCATGTTCGTCGATGTGCCTGCCATTGTATTTGACAAGACAATTGGAGGAGCCAGGAGTCGTATTAATCCATCAACAGGTGTGGTTTCTTCGGATGAACAGCTCGCAGAAACAATTATATACATGTTGGATCATTATAAGGATTTTAGCCCTAGGGCTTGGGCGCTGGAACATACGGGCAGTTCGATATCGACACGCGTACTTAACGACGTAATTAAGCGCACTGTGATTGGGTTAGGTGAGAAGTTTACAGAAAACATCGAAGAAAAAACGAACTCTCCCAACCTCGCCTACAAAAACCCAACTCGACGAGATCGTTTTAAGAGAGATTACGAATTCATTCTCTCGTGCCAGCGTGTCTCCTGAGTTCATAGCTGGCGGNNGAAGTAGTGAGCTAAGGGGAGGTCGATTGAGTCAGGGAGCGAACCTGTCGAGGGAGGCAGCAGGATGAAAAGTGTCTATGTTCTTGGGATCTCGGCCTTTTATCACGACAGCGCGGCTTGCCTTGTCAGGGATGGGGAAATTATCGCGGCAGCGCAAGAAGAAAGGTTTACGCGGAAAAAGCATGACCCTGGCTTCCCGCGTGAAGCCGTGAAGTATTGTCTAAAGGCAGGAAATATATCACTGGGCGATCTCAAGTACATCGTCTTCTATGATAAGCCTTTGGTCAAGTTTGAGCGCCTGCTCGAAACCTATTTGGCCTTTGCTCCTAGAGGTCTGCAGTCATTCCTCGCTGCCATGCCAGTGTGGCTCAAGGAAAAGCTCTTCTTGAAGAGCCTTCTTCAGAAAGAGTTCCTTGCATCATGGGCCGAAGGAAAACAGTCGGACTTGCCGCCGATCTTATTTTCTGAACATCATGAATCACATGCAGCGTCGGCCTACTATCCTTCTCCATTTGATAAGGCGGTCGTGCTCTGCATGGATGGGGTGGGAGAGTGGGCCACAACCTCGGCTTGGCTCGGTGACGGGCCATCTTTGAAGCCTTTGTGGGAGATTCCGTTTCCTCATTCACTGGGTCTCTTGTACTCCGCCTTCACCTACTACACCGGATTTAAGGTGAATTCAGGCGAGTATAAAGTCATGGGGCTTGCTCCGTATGGCGAGCCCAAATATGTGAAAGCCATCTACGAACACTTGATTGACCTGAAGCCGGACGGCACGTTCAGGCTGAACATGGATTATTTTAATTATTGTACAGGTCTCACAATGACAGGGGCAAAGTTCGATCATGTCTTTG
>JQOA01000197.1:0-1500 GCA_000753945.1 Smithella sp. D17
GAACCTGAACGGCGACAACTTCACCCGTGGCGCAAACCTGTCCTCCGGCAATCAGTTTGGATTCTATAACCACTTTTCGTCCTCTGATTTCCTTGATTTTACCCCGGATTTCCAGCGGTCCGTTTAATGGCGTCGGTAATAAATAATTGACATGCAAGGACGCCGTGAGAAATCGAATCGGCGGCAGGGTATCCATCTCGCGATTCTCCGCGCGATATTTTGCTGCCGCGGCCGTGCCGGTGGAGTGGCAATCTATAAGTGAAGCGATGAGTCCGCCGTAAGCCATGCCGGGTATGGCCATGTAACACGATTTAGGTTGATGAATGCAGACGGATTCTTCACCCTCCCAATAGCTTTTTATTTGCAGGCCATCTTTGTTGAGTTTCCCGCAGCCGTAACAGTGGCTTAAATCGTCCGGATAATAATCCTGAAAAGCTTTTTGCTCCATGAAATCTCCTTTTGTCAGTTAAATGTCAGTTTTGTACCCGCCATATTTAAAATAAATTGATCGGGCATTTTCTTTTCGATTTCCATAATGGCCTTGCGTCCCGTGCAATGAGTTGG
The DNA here is from genome assembly GCA_000753945.1 of Smithella sp. D17. Classification (GTDB taxonomy): domain Bacteria; phylum Desulfobacterota; class Syntrophia; order Syntrophales; family Smithellaceae; genus Smithella. The sequence continues at coordinate 565 of JQOA01000197.1, forward strand.
AATCACATAGGACGGATTCAGCTTTTGAAGTTCCTGTGTCGTGCGGTCGATAATCGGCTCAAAAAACGGACCGGAGAGATGAAAACCGCCTATTACCAAGTGAATTTTGTCGATGCCCGTAACTTTCATTGCGTAATGAATCGTATTAATGATTCCGGAATGTGCGCATCCTGAAAGAATGACCAACCCTTTGTCCTTTAAATTCATGACAATAGAGGTGTCGTCTTCAATGGCATCCCAGACCTCCTTTCCGTCTTGCCGGCAATGGGGAAGCGGCCATCCTTTTTCAAAATCTGTTGTACGGGGAACTTCGCCCAAGAACAGAATCGTATCTTCCAGCAAAAGATATGGTTTCTCGGTTTCCACCACAGCTAGCCCTGCGGCTTTAACCATTTCCCGCGTCAATTTCGGAAAGTTGATTTTTAATTCCTCTCCGAATTTGAGATAACGCGGTGATTTGAATGCTGAAGGATGAACAACAAAAGGAATTTCTTTTTTACCGGTCAGGGCAACGAGTTTTACCATGCCACCCGTGTGGTCGCTATGTCCGTGAGACAAAGCTGCCGCCTCGACCTGAGTCATGTCGGCGCCAAGCGTTTCCGCATTTTGCGCCGCACCGTTCTCGGAAAAGCCAAAATCAAAAAGCAGGGTATGCGTTTTGTTTACGACGGTAGTTTGAACAAGCGCAGAAAAACCGTGCTCGGCCAACACAGAAGCCCGGATTTCCCCTTCTTTTAAAGGATTGGCTCGCGTGACAATGGCGTTACTGTCCATTGCGGTAATTTCAATATAGTTGTCCTGTAATGTCAGGATTTCAACCTTGTCCACCGCATTTAATTTTATTGCCGCCATAATGGCGATCCTCCTTATTATTTAGTGATCGCAAAGATTTTCGCCCGCTTGTAGTGTTCCCGCGAAATAATCAGCAATCAGTTT
>JQOA01000197.1:1508-1811 GCA_000753945.1 Smithella sp. D17
TGCTGGGTAAAAAGCTGCTGGGCGCGTTGGCCCATTCCGCCTGCGATGATCATATTCGCGCCGCGCTCGGCCAACCAGGGCGGCAATAGACCCGGTTCATGAGGCGGAGAAGTAATGTCCTCGCGTTTGATGATTTTTTTTGTCTGGTCATCAACTTCAACAATGGCGAAACTCTCGCAGTGACCGAAATGAGCTGTCAACTTGCCTTGGGCTAATGGTATTGCAATTTTCATGGTATTTTTCTCCTTATGAATTAAGTTTTTTTGTTTTATCCAAGTCTGCTATAATCTGATCGATGATGTC
>JQOA01000198.1 GCA_000753945.1 Smithella sp. D17
ACACTGGGATTAATTCACAAGAATAATATTATTCATCTGGATATCAAGCCTGATAATATTTTGATCAATTCGAAAAATGGTGAAATCAAGATAACCGACTTTGGCATTTCCGCAATCTTAACACATGTAAATGACGAACTGTATAATCCTGATGTTATTGAAGGAACACTATCATATATGTCCCCGGAGCAAACCGGCAGGATGAACAGGGGCGTGGATTACCGCACGGATATATACTCTCTTGGTGCAACCTTTTACGAAATGCTGACCGGCGAGGTTCCCTTTAAATACAAGGATCCGATGGAACTAATTCATTCGCATATTGCGCGCCAGCCTTCGTCTCCCAGCGATCTGAACTCTTCCATTCCGCCGGTATTATCCGCTATCATTTTGAAGCTGTTATCAAAAAATCCGGAGGAGAGATATCAGAATTGCCTGGGATTAATGGCTGATATCGACGAATGTCTGAATCAGTTGAACCAAAAAGGTAGAATTGATGAATTTCCAATAGCAACAAAAGATTTTTCCATAAGGTTTAATATCCCCCGTACTCTTGTAGATCGTGAAAATGAAAGACTTGAATTAATGAGCTGCTTTGAGCGGACGTGCAAGGGCTTAAGCGAGATGATGCTGGTGACAGGCCAGCCGGGAATCGGCAAATCCGCTCTGGTTAATGAAATTTACAAACCGGTTATCGCTAAAAAGGGTTATTTCATTTTTGGCAAATATGACCCGTTTAGAAAGGATGTCCCTTACACAAGCGCTATTATACAGGCTTTTCAGGGACTCATTCGGCAGATCATCTCCGAGAGCGAGGAAAAAATTCAGTCATGGAGAAAAAAACTTCTTTCTACTCTGGGACCAAACGGGAAAGTCATAACTGACGTCATACCGGAACTGGAGATTATCATTCAAAAACAGCCCGACTTACCGTTACTTGGTCCGGAAGAATCAATGAACAGATTCAACCTGGTATTTCAAAACTTTGTAAATATTTTTACAACTGAAAAACATCCTTTAGTGATTTTCCTGGATGACCTCCAGTGGGCTGACCAGGCCAGCTTAAAGTTCCTGGAAAACTTAATGACCACTTATGAGACAAGATATTTGTTTTTGATAGGAGCTTACCGGGATAACGAGACAAATGATGCCCTTCCTCTTACGCTTGCGCTAAATAAAATTCGCAAGAAAGGCAGAAACATACACAGCATAACACTTGGCCCTCTGGATGTGGCCAGCATCAACTTGATAATTATGAATGTGCTTTTATGTGATGCTGAAAGATGCATGCCTCTTGCCGAGCTCATCAACAGGAAAACAGCAGGCAATCCATTCTTCGTTATTCAGTTCTTGAAAAACGTTTACGATAATCATCTTCTGGAACTTAATCCCAAAACCGGATGGGAATGGGATATAAATAAAATACGGGAGATGCAGGTCACCGAAAACGTTATAGAATTTATGGCCCAAAAAATTTCCCATTTCCCGAAGAAAACTCAGGAAATATTAAAGATATGCGCATGCATTGGCAACAGGTTTGATCTTGAATTATTGTCTGTTGTTTACGGAAAGTCCATCGACGAAACCCTTGCCGATCTCACCTCCGCGATTCAAGAGGATATGATCAGCCTTCATGGAAACATATACAAGTTTCACCATGACCGCATTCAAGAAGCGGTATATTCCATGATTCCGGAAAAAGAAAAGGCGGCAATGCATTATCGTATCGGCAGTAACGTACTCAAAAAAACCGGCGCTAATAATCTTAATGAAAAAATATTTGATATTGTCGATCAGTTCAACAGAGGAATCAAGATGATAACCGGAGCGGACGAAATTATCAGG
>JQOA01000199.1 GCA_000753945.1 Smithella sp. D17
TTGCCGCCGAAATTGGGATAATCTTTCTTGATACAGCTATAACCGTGCGGACAAATAGCGATGATCTTCTTCACGCCGTAGCCGTTCATTATCTCGATATTGGCCTGTGCCTGTGACTGGAAAAGATAATCATTACCGCCACGCATCGCTGAATCACCGCAGCAGCTTTCTTCCGTTCCTAAAATACCGAAGCTGACACCAGCCGCCTGCAGAATCCTGGCAAAGGCAACGGATATCTTCTTGCCACGGTCATCAAAAGAACCTGAACAGCCGACATAGAAGAGATATTCCACATTGGGATCTTCCGACAGAGTCTTAACGCCCAATTCTTTCGCCCAGTCACCGCGCATATGAGCGCCGATACCCCAGGGATTGGAATTGTTTTCCATATTGCGGTAAGTCAGTTGCAGTTCCGGAGCGAAATCCGCTTCGGTCAGAACTTTATAGCGGCGCATATCGATAATCTTTTGTACATGTTCAATTGAAGCTGAGCAGTTTTCCACACAATACATACAGTTGGTGCAATCCCACAGTTCATGCATACTAACAACGTCACCCAAAAGTGCTTTTTCCGGAGCCGCCCCTTCCGCAGCCTCGACAGGAGCCGGCGCTTCCGCACCCTCAGAGCCTTCTGCCGCGGGAACAACAGCCTTGGCCGCCGCCAGCGGCGCTTGTTCCAGCCAGTATGTCTTAATATCCTGAAGTAACTTCTTGGGAGATAAATGTTTACCGGACAGATAAGCGGGACATCCGTCCTGACAACGTCCGCACTTCGTGCAGGCGTCGGAATCAAAAATCTGCTTCCAGGTAAATTCTTCCAGTTTGGATACACCGAAAGATTCCGCTGTGTCAAAATCACGAATCGGTTCGACATAGCCGGTCGGTTTCAGGGTTGCAAAGAAGTGATTGGCCGGTGTTGTAATGATATGCAACAGTCTGGAATAAGGAATGTACGCAATAAATCCCAGAGCGATAAATGTATGTGTCCACCAGGTTATCTTGTGCGCTGTTTTCGCGCTTTCAATATCCATTCCGGAAATAATATTGGCCAGGGTCCAGCCGACAAATGAAGCTGTTTCCCACATGGCGTAACCGGTGGCAGCATCCTTTGTGGCGTGAATACGTAAAGCTTCAATGATGAATCCGGTGATGATGATACCGGCAATCAGCAAA
>JQOA01000200.1:0-694 GCA_000753945.1 Smithella sp. D17
CGAGGCCGGTGCCCACCATGATTGCCGTTGGAGTGGCCAGTCCCAGCGCGCAGGGACAGGCAATCACGAGCACGGAAACAAAATTAATCAAAGCGCGGCTGAAATTACTTTCAGCAGGTAGAAAATACCAGATAGCAAATGTAATAAAAGCGATGATAAAAACCGCAGGCACAAAAACAGAGGCGACTTTATCCGCCAGACGCTGAATCGGCGCCTTGGAGCCTTGCGCCTCTTCCACCAAATGGATGATTTGCGCCAAAGCGGTTTCGGCGCCCACGCCTGTTGCCTGAAATGTAAAGCTGCCTGTTTTGTTCATGGTAGCGGCAAACACCTTATGTCCCTTTTCTTTAGTCACAGGTATGCTTTCGCCGGTCAACATTGATTCGTCAATTGTGGATTCACCCGATATAATTATTCCATCAACGGGAATTCTCTCTCCCGGTTTGACAAGCAATGTATCACCGACTTGCACTTCCTCCACGGCAACTTCAATCTCCTGATCGCTTCTTACCAGATGCGCCGTTTTCGGTTTCAACCCCATCAGCTTTTTTATTGCCGTGGAAGTTTTCCCTTTGGCTTTGGCCTCCAGAAGCCTGCCCAAAAGGATGAGAGTGACGATCATTGCCGCTCCGTCATAATAAACATGAGGCATGATACCGGCGGTAGTAAAAAATTGCGGGAAGAAAGTTGCGGC
>JQOA01000200.1:736-1295 GCA_000753945.1 Smithella sp. D17
CACCAGAGTGTTCATATCGGATGTTTTTTGCAACGCGGCTTTATAAGCGCCCACAAAAAAACGGCTGCCCACCCAGAATACGGCGGGAGCGGTTAGAATAAACATTGCCCAAAGCATGGTCTGGCGTGGTATGAAATGCAGAAAACCAAACCAGTGCTGCATTGAACCTATAAAAATAATAATGCTTAATATCGCACCACAGGTTACCTTTAATTTAAGATCTTTGAGTTCTTCGACGCGGGAAGCTTCAAGGGGATCGGCAAGATTGTCTTTAAATTCGCCTAAGAATTCATAACCATGTTCGGTTACAACTCTTTCCAGTTCCGCAAGTCCTCCCCATTGTGCCGAATGTATAATTGTGGCACGGCCGGCAGCCAAGTTGACGCTGACCTCCAGCACACCCGCAACTGAATTCAGCGCGTTTTCCACACGTCGCACACAGGCCGCGCATGTCATTCCGCCCACGGAAATAGTGATTTTTGCCTGATTTGAACCGGATGTATCAATTAACGCCTCATAACCCAGATCATTTATCTTTTTTTGCAGTGCTTGGGTGTCA
>JQOA01000201.1 GCA_000753945.1 Smithella sp. D17
CTGCGCGGTAGCCCTTGTTATGAACAAAGTTAATATTCCAGTTGTAATCGGTGGAATCCATGTATCAACCAGTCCCCTTGATATTGATACTTACTTACGCGGCTATTTGAAACGTCCTGAACTTGTCTCTCAGGTTATAGGCGCCGGTGATTTAGCAACGATAAAAGAAATTATATCGGATATTGCTCAATCCAGTTTGAAGAAAGAATATCATGGAGAAACACCCGTTGAGGATGGCGCGTGGGGATGTTCACGTGTATACGAACTGCCGAAAATCAGGCCACACTTTGTAGATAAGTTTCCGATTATAGGCCCGATTCTTTCACGCATGATCGAAACAAATGTTACTACTCCTTTTTTGGGATGTCCCTATTCATGCAGCTTCTGTTCAATTTCATCTTTTCCCCAAGAGAAAAGAAAATTCACATCCCGCTCACCTGAAGATTTCACAGCAGAGATGCTGGAAAAACAGAAAAACGGCGCAAATTTTAAAAACAGATTTTACTTCATCTCGCCGGATAATCTTCTTGTCGGCGGGAAGAAATTGTACAATGTTCTGGATAAAATGATTGAAAGCCCTCTGGCAATAAATTACACGGCACAAATAAGCATTGAAATTGCTGATGACGAAGAACTGCTTAAAAAACTAAGGCTTTCCGGTGCGTCGCATTTTTTCATTGGACTGGAATCTCTTGATATAAGAAACCTTGAATTTGTAGGGAAAAACATTACTTCGAAAATTAAAAAAGAAGGGAAAACGGTTGAAGAATACTATTCATCACGAATCAAAAAGATTCAGGATTACGGCATTTCGGTTCACGGAGCTTTCATGTTCGGTATGCCTTATGATTATTTCAATTCATTAGAGGATCACTCCGGGAAAAAAATCATTGATTTTTGCAAGAAAACCCATATAGGTATCCAGCCTACATGCCTGAGCAATTTACCCGGATCACTGGATTTTATTGAAGGCTTGAAAACGAATGAATTAATTTACGGCAATCCGGGATCAATGGATTATTTCTGTTCTCTAACCATTGCCGACCTAACGGAACCTAATCGAAAAATACCTGATTCTTTATTTAATAGTCCGCTTGTTACTTTCTATATGCTGTA
>JQOA01000202.1:0-807 GCA_000753945.1 Smithella sp. D17
GTTCTCGGCTTCGATATCGACGCCAAAAAAATCAAGGCGCTGGAAAAAGGTGATTGCTACATCTCGCATATAGACGGCGACAAAGTTAAACAAGCCGTCAAATCAAAAAAGCTTTCCGCCACCAGCGATTTTTCCCGGCTGAACGAACCGGACGTTATCATCATCTGCGTTCCCACGCCGCTTACCGCCCAACGCGATCCGGATATGTCCTACATCATCAAAACCGCCGGGCAAGTTAAAAATTGCCTGCGTCCCGGTCAGCTAATCGTTCTGGAATCCACCACCTATCCGGGCACAACGGATGAACTCGTCAAAAACATGCTGGAAGAAACCGGCCTGATATGCAGCCGTGACTTCTTTCTGGCCTTTTCACCTGAACGCGAAGACCCCGGCAACAAATCATTTTCCACCACCACCATACCCAAAGTTGTCGGTGGTGTGGATAAAGCCAGCGGCGATCTGGCGCAGGCCATGTACGAGAAAGTAATCCAAAAAACAGTGCGCGTCAAAAATTCCCGAACAGCGGAAGCCGTCAAACTTACCGAAAATATCTTCCGTGCGATCAACATCGCCATGGTCAACGAACTTAAAGTTATCTACGAACGCATGGGAATAGACATCTGGGATGTCCTGGATGCCGCCGCCACAAAACCCTTCGGTTTTATGCGTTTCAATCCCGGGCCAGGGTGGGGAGGCCATTGCATCCCTCTTGATCCCTTCTACCTTTCGTGGAAAGCACGCGAATGTGGAATGGAAACAAAATTCATCGAACTGGCCGGCGAAGTCAACCGCCGCATGCCCGAATAC
>JQOA01000202.1:834-1177 GCA_000753945.1 Smithella sp. D17
CGTCAAGGGCAGCAAAATCATGGTCATCGGCCTGGCCTACAAAAAAGACATCAACGATGACCGTGAAAGCCCGGCATACAAAATAATTTCACTTCTAATCGAAATGGGCGCCAACATATCTTATCACGACCCGTACGTTCCCATTATGAAACATACACGGCAATGGCCGCATGCACCGGCACTGAAATCACAACCATTAACCGGCAAGAAAATCGCTGCACAGGACGCAATTATTATAATCACTGACCATACAACAGTGGATTATCAACTTATAGCGAAGCACGCTAAACTTATCGTGGACAGCCGCGGCGGCTACCGCAAACTACTGCCTAACCTCGTCAAA
>JQOA01000203.1 GCA_000753945.1 Smithella sp. D17
CTGGCCAGAAATCTCAGACGCTCTATGCTGGAGCCGGTTGGTTTGACATCCACGTAAATAGCGCCATTGGGATGTTCCAGTTCGTAAGGGGCCATGTTGGCATCGCCCACAATGATCAGACGGGTTTCCGGGTCCCGGCGAATGAAATCGTCAACCTGTTCCGGTTTGGATTGACGCGGCGGGTCGGCCCAGACACGGCTGTAGATGGTGTTGTGGAAAAAGTAAATTTTCAGATCTTTGAATTGGGAACCGGCATAGTGAAAAAGAGTCTGGACAACATCGATGTATGGATCCATGGACCAGCCTCCGTTGTCAATCATGAGAATGACCTTCAGGCGATCCGCCAGACGGCGATCGAAGATGATCTCGATTTCACCGGCATTACGCATGGTTTCATAAACAGTTTTATCAACATTAACAATATCACGGGGACCGGCCGGCGACATTCGCCGCAGTCTTTTCATGGCCTCGCCCATTTGAAACTGGGTCAATGGGCCCTCCTGGGAGTAATCCCGGTAACGCCGCTCGAGTGCGACCTTGATGGCCGAATGGTTCTTCGATTCTCCGCCGACACGCATCCCTCCGGGATGAATTCCTGAGTGCCCCGTCGGCGACGTTCCCCCTGTTCCGATCCATTTGCTGCCGCCATGATGAGCTTCGGTTTGTTCCTGGAGACGATCCAGAAAATACTTAATCAGTTCTTCCGGCGTCATATTCTTCAGAGTTTCTTTATCGATACCCAGAGCGTCAGCAATTTCTTCCGGATTTTTCAGCCACTCATCGAGCAGAGATCTGGCGATTTCCGTTAACTCGACTGCCGTCGGCTCCTCGAAAGAAACTCCCTGAAAATGGTTAGCAAATGTCCGGTCGTAAATATCAAAATATTTCTCGCTTTTTACAAGAATAGTCCGGGCAGCCGTATAAAAATCATCGAGCGAATGCACAAGCCCCAAATTCATGGCCTTTTGCAAACGCAGGAAAGATGTTGGTGTAACGGGGATGCCCCGCTCTTTCAAGTTATAAAAAAAATCGACAAACACAAAT
>JQOA01000204.1:0-638 GCA_000753945.1 Smithella sp. D17
AATCATCCAGGATGCCTGTGACACGTTTCCGGAAAAAATAATTTTAGGTATTGATGCTTTGAAGGGGAAAGTAGCCATCCGGGGCTGGACACAAAAAACTGAACAAAACGCGGTTGATTTGGCAAGGCGTTACGAAAACCATAACATAAAGGCCATTGTTTATACAGATATCTTGCGTGATGGTATGGGTACGGGAATAAATCTTGAAGCAACAAAAGCATTGGCGAAGGCTGTAAGCATTCCGGTGATTGCTTCCGGCGGTGTTGCTTCTATAGATGATATCAAACAACTTCTGGCAATAGACGATTGCGAAATTTATGGAGTGATTATTGGCCGTGCTCTTTATACGGGTGCAATTTCTCTGGAGGAAGCGATTAAAGAAAGTAAGAAGGTTTCTTAGATGAAAGAGTCAGGAGGCGGTAATTATGTCAGGTTGTATCTTTTGTAAAATAATAAATGGGGATATCCCTTGCCGTAAAGTATATGAAGATGCCAACATTTTGGCTTTTGATGATATTCATCCGATGGCTCCGGTACATGTAATAATTATTCCCAAAAAGCACATTGCAACGCTTATGGACGTTAACACTAAAAACATAGACGTTGCCGGCAATTTGCTATCAGCCGCGCAAGAAGTG
>JQOA01000204.1:661-1364 GCA_000753945.1 Smithella sp. D17
CAAAGATTAAAAATATAAGTGAAAGAGGTTTCCGCACAGTAATCAACTGCAATGCCGAAGGTGGCCAGGTGGTGTTTCATTTGCACATGCATCTTCTGGGTGGCAGAAAACTGCAAGACCCCTTGGGCTAAAAAAAAGAAGGTGAATATTATGGATATAAATGACAAGGTAAATGCTGAAATGGTTATCGCTGCTAAAGCCAGGGATAAGATTCGGCTTTCGGCTATTCGCATGTTAAAAACAGCTTTGCATAACAAGGAAATTGAATTAATGCGGCCGTTAAACGAAAGCGAAACGCTGCAAATTCTTTCCGCGATAGTCAAGCAACGAAAAGATTCCATAGAACAGTTTGCCAAAGGTGGAAGAACTGACCTGGTGGAAAAAGAAGAGGCGGAATTGAAAGTTGTGCAGGAATTTATGCCTGCTCAAATGTCGGATGATGATGTTGATAATGTAATCAGAAAGGCTATTGCGGAAGTAGGAGCTGTTTCGGTCAAAGATATGGGAAAAGTAATGAAAATATTGATGCCGCAACTGACCGGTAAGGCTGATGGTAAAATGGTGGGCGAAAAAGTTAAAGCACTATTATCCCAATAAATGATTAGAACATAACCAGAGGTTGTTGACAAGCCCCATATTTGGGGTCTGTTCAAAAATGTTCAGATGCAAGGCGCGCAAAAAACTGAACCGCGATGCGTATATA
>JQOA01000205.1:0-165 GCA_000753945.1 Smithella sp. D17
GGAAAGCGAGATTATCATAACCGTTGTTGCCGGAGGGAAAAAGTATTCAAAGGAAAAGGTTATCTATAATATCAGCAAGGATATCTCTGCTTCCGGCGCTAAAATTCAGTCCAATATTTTTCTGCCTGTGGATACTCTTTTGAAAATAGATTTCAAATTAAAAAA
>JQOA01000205.1:180-1148 GCA_000753945.1 Smithella sp. D17
TAATCTATGAAGATGAATGTTATGATGCCGGTGTGGCGTTCGTTAATACACCAAAAGAAGCGATCCGGAAGTTATCGGATTACATCTCATGGAAACTGAAGTGTAAGGGTAATATGCCGTGATTTTTATCTCTTCTTATGAGGGAGCAAAAGTAGTTGTCATTGATGTTGACGCGGATAAGGGAGAAAAACTGGCAGCGAATATCGGGGCAAACGCGATATTTGTAAAAGCAGATGTGACCAGCGAGACTGATGTCCGGCAGACCATACAAAAGGCTGTGGATGCTTTTGGAAAAATAAATGTGGTGATTAATTGCGCCGGTGTTGTAAACCCGGGGAAGCTAATAGGCAGGAAAGGACCGTTGCCGCTGGATGCGTTCCATAAGGTGCTCCATTAATACCGCTTCCAATTGCCGCGTTTGAAGGACAAATAGGGCAGGTGGCCTACAGCCCTTCCAAGGCAGGTATTGTGGGTATGACTCTGCCTATCGCGCGCGAAATTTCCGATTATGGAATAAGAAGCGTCTCGATATCATCTTGGATTGAGAAGCTGTATCATAACGATTGCGGAATGCGCTTCCGATCGTCGGGTAAATTCGTGGGCAACACAGCCGTGGCATAGTGGCCCGGTAATACCAGTGTCCAACTATCCCTGCTATTTTATATAAAAGACTTTATGTGTTTATCGAAGAGTTTTTTTGCATCGGGATTTTTTTCGAAGTCGTATAATCTTTCGAAAGTTCCCTTTATCCATTTAGTTGAATAGGCAAGCTCTTTGTAAAGTTCAAAATAAGCACTGCAGCCCAGCTGAAATCCAACACCGGCGAAAGAGCCTATCGCCCGTTCTTTAAGGCTTCGAAGACCGTTTGCGGTGGGCATATTCCATGCTTTTCGGGCCATAAAATAACCAAGACTCAAAGCGTTGTGATACGACCCTATATTTTCCATCGTATCGTACAGCATATAGAA
>JQOA01000206.1 GCA_000753945.1 Smithella sp. D17
CCTTCGCTAAGAGCAATACCGACTAAATCTGCCGGAGGAAATAATTGGTAAATATGCTAAAAACTTGCCTATAATAACAACCGGCTTCAGTTACGCAAAGGTGATTGTTAATGAATAAAATTCTTATTCTTTTCGCCCATCCGCGTTTTGAAAAATCCAAGACGAATCGCGCACTGCTAAAAGATATTGATAGCATCAACGGTGTTACTTTAAACGATTTGTATGAACAATATCCTGATTTCAATATAGATACCGATCGTGAAAAAGAGCTCCTGCTGACTCATCAGATTATTATCTGGCATCACCCTTTCTATATGTACAGCGCGCCGGCTCTGCTCAAGCAGTGGATTGATCTGGTACTGGAACACGGATGGGCGCACGGCCGGGGAGGAGGCAATCTCAATAATAAAATTATCTTCAATGTTATAACTTCCGGCGGTACCAGGGAAGTATACGCGGCTAATGCCTTTAATCGTTTTACAATCAGGGAATTTCTCATTCCATTTGAACAGACAGCGACTCTTTGTAAAATGATTTATCTGCCGCCTTTTGCTGTTCAGGGGACGCATTTGCTGACCGCGGAAGCGCTCCAGTTTCATATAAAAATGTATCACACGCTTTTGGAGAAGTTAGTCAAAGGTAATTTCGATATTGAGACGCTCAAAAAAGTAGAATTTCTGAACGACTGGCTGGTAAAGGAGACGGGAGAGCAAAAACCATGATCAGCACTTTTATGAGAGATGCTCTGATATATCTGGCTGCCGCGATAGTTTTCGTCCCGGCAACCAGGAAACTGGGTATGGGTTCGGTGCTCGGTTATCTGCTGGGCGGTATAATCATCGGTCCTTTCTTTTTGGGTTTTGTCGGTCAGGAAGGAAAAGACATTATGCATTTCGCCGAATTCGGCGTGGTGATGATGCTTTTTCTCGTCGGACTGGAGCTGGAGCCGTCGCATTTCTGGCGGATGCGTAATTTGATTCTGGGGACGGGTTCTCTGCAATTATGTGCGACGACGACATTAATCTTCGCGCTTTTATTTTTCATGGGATTCACCTGGCAGGCCGCACTGGCGAGCGGTTTGGCAATAGCTATGTCCTCAACAGCTATCGTCATGCAGACGCTCAGAGAAAAGGGATTAACAAAAACGGAGTCGGGGAAAAGTTCTTTCGCTGTGCTGCTTTTTCAGGATATTTCCGTTATTCCCATTCTGGCGCTCTTGCCTCTTCTGGCATTGTCAGGTTCGCATTCGCAAACAAATGAACATGCCACTATACTTTCCAATATGCCCGGCTGGGCGCAGACGCTGACACTTCTGGGCGCGGTCGGATTGGTGATTCTCTGCGGCCGTTTTGTGATTGTTCCTTTCTTGCGTTTTATCGCTCGTATTCATTTGCGCGAATTATTTACAGCGGCGGCTCTTTTTATTATTATCGGCACTGCCTGTATCATGATGCTGGTGGGCTTAAGCCCTGCGCTGGGAACGTTTCTGGCCGGTGTTGTTCTGGCCAACAGCGAATTCCGGCATGAACTGGAAAGCGACATTGAACCTTTTAAAGGTATTTTGCTTGGTCTGTTTTTTATTGCCGTCGGTGCTTCCATCAACTTCAGTCTGATTATCAGCAATCCTTTGACAATAATTGCTTTGGTTTGCTCAATCATCGTGATCAAAGCAGGTGTGCTTTTCGTTGGCGGATCGCTGATTAAACTGAGTTTTGATCAAAATTTATTGTTCACTTTAGGATTGGCGCAGGTGGGAGAATTTGCCTTTGTCCTTTTTTCATTCATTCATCAGCTTGATATTTTATCCGCCCGGTGGACTGATATGATGATGGGCGTGACGGCAATTACCATGACGGTGACACCTTTATTACTTTTGGTTAATGAACGATTTATTCTTCCTTATTTCGGCACTAAGGAAAAGGAAGAAAAAGAAGCTGATACGATTGACCAGAGCAATCCTGTTATAATAACCGGCTTCGGCCATTTCGGCAGCACTCTGGGCAGGTTTTTGAGAGCCAACGGCGTCAAGGCTACGATTTTGGATAATGATTCCGATAGAGTTGATCTACTGCGCAAAATGGGTTTTAAAGTCTTTTACGGTGATGCAACGCGTATCGATATTTTAAAATCGGCGGGAGCCGCAGAAGCCAAAATTTTAATCGCGGCCATTGATTCGCCGGAGATTAATTTCGATCTGGTGGAAAAAACAAAAAAAATATTTCCCGATTTGACTGTTATGGTGCGCGCCAGAAGCCGTCTGGATGCATATGAACTGCTTGACATGGGAATAAATGATGTTTACAGAGAATCGCTGGATACATCCTTGCGGCTGGGTGTTGATGTTTTGACCAAGCTTGGTTTTCGCAAATACAGCGCTGTTCGCGCCAGCCAAAATTTTATCAAATATGATGAAGCGGCGCTGCGAGAGCTTGCCCGCCATCGTCATGATCAGAGCGATTATATTTTCACTACGCGCGAACAAATTCAGATACAGGAACAAATGCTGAATAAAGACAGGGAAGTTAATCCGAATATCAACGATCACGCCTGGGACAGCGATTCGTTTGAAGAGAAATCAGATAGCTCAAATAATTGAAAAAGGACGTCTGAAAAAAATATGGGCAAGCCATATCATTTGTTTAAGTATCACTGCCAGGATGGCGATGATTTTACCGTTATCGCTCATCGCGGAGCCTCGGCTTATTATCCTGAAAACACAATTCCCTCGTTTGAAGGCGCAATTGAAATGGGAGCGGACATGGTCGAGCTGGATGTTCAGCTTACCTCGGACAAAGAAGTTGTTGTCTTTCACGATGAAAAAATAAGTCGCTGCACCGATGGCCGGGGCAGGATTGCCGATTATACACTTGCTTCATTGAAAAAACTGGACGCGGGTAGTTGGTTCGACAAAGATTTTAAAAATGCGAGGATACCGGCGCTGGCTGAAGTTTTGAAGTTTTGCAAAGATAAAATCGCGGTAAACATTGAAATCAAGACGGAAGCTGTCAATAAAATGTTCTTCGGCGGTATTGAAGAAAAATGCCTGAAGATTGTTGAACAAAGCGGCATGAATGGGCATGTGGTGTTTTCCAGTTTTGATCCACGCGCAATTATGCATTTGAAGCAGATAGACAACACCGCGGCAGTAGCCGTGCTATTTGAAAAAAAACACTATGGTTCTAAATTGCCTTCGGATATAATGGAGTCACTGGGAACCGACGCTTTTAATTGTTCCGGCTCTTATTTTAAAAAGAAGTGGCTCGCAGATGTTGAATTAAATAATATTCCTGTCAATATTTACACCGTCAATGACGCGAGGAATATGAAACGATTTATTAATATGGGTGTCAGCGGGATTTTTACCAATAATCCGGACATATTGAAAAGAGTGGCGGCAGATATAAAACAAATGCAAAAAAGCGAAAGCCAGGAATAATGAATATATCAGTTTCTTTGATTAATCTTATAGAAGTTGCCCTTGATACACTGATTAAAACCACTAAGACGGACATACGTCTGCATGGTGCAGAAAATGTTCCTGCTCAGCCGGTGCTTTATGTCATTAATCACTTTACGCGCATGGAAACAATTTTGATGCCGTATGTGATCAAGAAGAACATAAAAAGGTATCCGATCTCTCTGGCATATGAATCCTTTTTTAGCGGTGAATTGAGCACCTTTATGGATAAGGTAGGCGCAGTTTCCACTGCCGATCCGAACAGAGATAAAATATTTATTAATGCGCTTCTCACCGACAGTTATCCAGTAATTATTTTTCCGGAAGGCCAGATAATCAAGGATAAAAAGATTATCGAGAAAGGCAAGTATCTGGTTTACAATGCAGGCATTAGAAGGCCGCCTCATTCGGGAGCCGCGCAGATAGCCTTGCGAACGGAGTTTGTTCGCGAAAAATTACGAAAATTCCGTTCCAGCGGCGATAATTCATCCATTACCCGAATGGCAACTCATTTCGGTTTTGATCCCGCAGAAACGAATAAAATTATAAATAAAGAAACTTATATTGTACCGGTAAATATAACCTATTATCCTGTCCGCGCACAGGATAATGCCCTAAGCAAGTTGGCGGGCCGGTTTATGAAGAATATATCAACGCGTCTTCAGGAGGAACTGGAAGTTGAAGGTCCGATGGTATTGGGCAAGGTGGATATTGATATTAATTTCGGCAAACCCATGTCCGCGAAAAACTACATAGCTTCCAATAAAAAACTGAGCAAACTGCTGAGAGATGATAATCCTTATCTGGATTCCGGAGAGTTTAAAAAAATAGATTCGTTCAAAAAAACATGTGTGAATATGATGTATGATTACATGAATGCCATATATAATATGACGACTGTTAATCATGATCATCTGATGTCTTACATAATGACCAAATATCGGGACACTGGTTTTAGTGAAGATGATTTTAAAAACCGCATCTTCCTGGCCATCCAGCATTTGCGTAAAGCCGGTGTGACCAATTGCCACACGTCACTTTATAAAAAACAGTTATATCTTCTTAACGATGAATATCATGAAAAATATGAAAATTTTATAAAAGAGGCAATATCCAGCGATTATATTAAATTGGATAATGAAATAATTACTAAAAATAGCGAACGATTCAGCAGAAAATCTGATTTCCATACGATCAGGAGAGATAATATCATTGAAGTTCTCAGAAACGAAATAGAGCCTCTTCGTGATTTAACCAGAGCTATGGATAGGCTGATGTTTCTCCCTGCTTTCTTTGTCCGGTGGAAGATAAGAAATCACTTTATCAGGCTGGATAAGGATTTATTTGAACAGGATTATCAGAAGTATTACATAAAAGACGAGAGTAAGCCCAGGAATATCGGGGAGACTTTCTTCCTGAAGAGATTTTTTAGCAGAAAGGGAGTTATCCTGGTTCATGGATATATGGCAGCGCCGGAAGAAATCAGACCGCTGGCGGATTATCTTTATAAGAACGGGTATAATGTTTACGGTGTCCGATTGCGTGGACATGGTACAGCGCCGGAAGATCTTGCCATCCGTAGCTGGCAAAAATGGTACAATTCCGCAAGTCGTGCATACATTATCATGAAAAACAGCGTTAAGACTTTCTCCATCTGCGGATTTTCCATGGGTGGCGGAATCGCTCTGCTGCAGGCTGCCAATAAGCCGGGTAGATTTGCCGGAGTGATATCCATCAATGCTCCTCTCAAACTAACGAGCATTGCCTCCAAATTTGCACCTGTTGTTACCTTATGGAATAAGTTGCTTTCAAAAATTCATGTGAATAAGGTTAAAATGGAATTCGTAGAAAATGTACCGGAAAATCCCGATATAAACTATACTCGCAATCCGGTGAGCGGAAGCAACGAACTGGAAAAACTAATGAAGCAAGTCGGAGATCAACTTAAAAATGTGAAGGGCCCTGCTCTTATCATACAGGGTTCGGATGATCCGGTAGTGAATCCGGTGAGCGGACTGGAAATTTTTGAAAAGCTCGGCACAAAGGATAAACAGCTTCTCCGGATTTATGCCAAACATCACGGCATATTGCGGGGAGAGGGAGCGGACAAGCTCAATTCGATGGTTTTGATGTTTTTAGAAAAAGTGTCATCCGGTAAGTGACTTATTGCGCTAATGCGGTAATAGAAAAATAATAAGGAAAGAGTTTTATATGATTGATAAGTGGATAAAGGAAATAAAAAAAGAATCTCCGCCGGACATGCTCGGTATGATTCTTTTTCATAACGGAATAGTGAGGGCGACAGCGAAAAACGGCGGGAAGGTTCAGGCGATGAATCTTTCCTACGACAAGGCAAAGCTCAAAACCGTTGTTAATGAATTTAAAAAAAGAGAAGGCATCGTCAAAATCAAGGCATGGATTAATGAAGGTCATCTTAAAATAGGCGACGACATTATGAATGTTTGTGTGGCCGGTCGATTTCGCAAGGATGTTTTACCCGTCTTTCAGGAACTCATCACAATGATAAAAACGGAAATAGTCAGCGAAGAAGAATTAAAATGATTTTCTAGTCGAAAAACCCTTTATCTCGGCGGTACCAGTAATTAGGGAAAATACGGTACATCATTCTGGATGCCTGGCTGATATATTCTTTCGTTCTTTTATCATTCTGGCAGGCTTGAATGATCATTTCTTTAATGGTGTCTTTGTTGCCAGGTTCGTTAAATATCCGGTAGGCGCAGGAAAAAAGGGGACTGTACATATTTTTCTTTTCTAAATATTTATAAACGTTTCTGACTGTATTGGGACCTTCGGGAGTCCCATCAATTTTTTCCAGCACACGCAAGTTGGTTTCGATAGGATTGCCGGTATAGAGCTCATAGAAATATTTCCCGTAACGATAATTTTTACTGGCCAGAGATGAAACAGTCACATACAAATCGCCGACTCCAGCCTGGCTATGGAATGCCTGAAATCCTCCTCCTAAAAGACGGGATAATGAACGAATTTCCACGCCGGAACGGGCAAATATGGTTCCCGGAATTGAGTCTCCCAGCTTAAGGGAGTCTGCCAGACCTTTAATATTTGCCACAATGTTTTTTAAAGCCCCGCAGGCTTCCACGCCGACAATGTCAAAATTATAATATGAATTTATTTCGTTGCGGTTGAATTTAAACAAATCTTCTCTGATGAGATTAGCAATGCGCCTCTTGCCGGCGACTGTCAAACAAACGGGGTTTCCCAATGCTATATCCATATCAAAAAACGGTCCGCCAATGCAGGCTATCTGATATTTGTGTTTTAAATTATACAAATTATTGTTGATTAGTTGCGAAGGAGTTATCAGCTTTTTGGATATTTCGTCGGAAATCAAACCTTTGATCGGCGAGACAAGGCATGTGTCGCCCGCTTTTTTGTCAATCATCGGCTTGAGATAATTAAGAAATTCCGGCAGGCGATTCATGGTTATGGCCAGAATGATAAAATCGTTGTTTTCGACAATGTGTTCCAGATCGTTTGTTGCATACACTTTGTTGGAAAGACGGGGAACATTATCCATCCCGCCCAGACGATTAGCAAGATCCTCGGTCAGATGCAGAGGATTTAGATGGTCACTGTTTATTGCCTTGCATACTTCCGGATCGTGGTAATAAATGGCCACACGTTTGTTGTCCCGGCCGAATTTGTACGCAAAAGATGTGCCTAAACGGCCCGGACCGATAATAGCTACGCTTGTTGTGTCTAAATCAGGATTGAACATTAATTATGGCTCTTTATTATAAACTTCCAACTGTTTTATAATATATCCGATCAGGAAGTTCTAATATCTTTTTTTAGTTGCATTATCATAAATGATTGTTTAAAAAAAGCAATGTCTTAATCTTTTAAAATAGTATATCTTTTTATAGGGAAATTTATCAACTGAGGATTATCCTGCCGAGTCTAAAATGATTAAATAAAGTTAAAAGCTTTAAAAGAGATGATGTTTTTATGGCTAAAACAAATACAACCGCCGAAGAACAAAAATTGTTTTTCTCCGATGGATCTATAAGAGAGAAAAAATTTATCAAGAATGGTAAACTGGAAGGTGAATACACTTCTTATTATAAAAATGGTCAAATACTGGCACAGATTAATTTTGTTCACGGCAGAAAGAATGGCCCCGCAGCGACTTATTATAACGACGGCCTGATAAGAGAGAAGGCAAATTATACTAATGGCCGAATGGATGGCGAATATGTTTCTTATTATCAAAACGGGAATATCAGGGAACGGGAATATTACAAACATGGCAGGCTCAACGGCAAATATCAGATTTTTTATAAAAATGGACAATTAAAAGAAGAAGAGAATTTCAAGAACGATAAATTTGAAGGTGACTATATTTGCTACTACAAGAACGGGCAGATTAAGGAAAAGGGGTTTTTTAAAAATGATAAAAGGGAAGGCGAATATTTTGCTTATTTCAGAAGCGGCCAGATAAAAGAAAAGGCTACTTATAAAAACGGGAATTTAAAAGAAGAGTTTCTTGTTTTTACTGAAATCAGCGCCGGAAATCAGGATTCGGATAATGAAGAAAACGGCTCTTCCCGTGTCTGGGAAGAACATGAAGTTGCTGGTTTGCTCCAGGATTTGAAGCATTTCGACGAAAAACAAAAATAATCATGTCTCTTTATTTTAAGGAGTTGCCATGATAAAAAAAATTCTTGTTCCCACCGATGGTTCCGCCAACAGCCTTACAGCTCTTAAATACGGAATTTATATTGCCCGTAAACTGGAAGCCGCCCTGACGGGTCTCTATGTAATTGATGTTAACCTGATCCAGGGGCCGATGCTCACCGATATTTCCGGTTCAGTCGGAATGCCGCCTTATGAGGGTTTCTTCGAAGCCATTGAAAAATCTTTAGATGAAAAAGCCGACTTTATCCTGAAAGAATTTCAGGAGCGCTGTCAGAAGAATGGAATAAAAGCCGAAGTAAAAAAAGTAATCGGCAAAATCAGTTCGGTAATAATTGAAGAAGCTCAAAACGCGGATTTGATTTTGATGGCGAAAAAAGGAGAAAACTTTCACCTGAAGGAAGGCGGACTTCTTGGATCGGTTGCCGAAGCCGTTACGCGCAATTCGGGCAAACCAGTGCTGGTCACTCCTGAAAATTTTGTGGAGATAGAAAGCATGGCTCTTGCCTTCGACGGGAGCGCCTCCGCTACCAAGGCGCTTGATCTTTCCCTGCAATTATCCCAACAAAACGCCTGGCCGTTGACAGTTATCATTATCACGGCGGATTCCAAAAAAGCGGCAGCTTTAATTGCTCAGGTCGAGGAGGCAAACCAAAAGTACCCGGATGAACCCCCGATGGCCGATTGCGAAACAATAATCTTCTCCGGCAAGGAACCCGATGAAATAATCAAGTTCATCCGCGAAGGATCGGTGGAATTAATGGTTATGGGAGCATACGGCCACAACCGCCTGCGCGAATTTTTCCTGGGCAGCACCTCATCTCACGTTATCCGTAAAAGCCCGATTCCCGTTCTTCTCATCCGTTAACGGAAGTTAATTCAAAATGATTCAATTATAAATTGCCTTGCTTTATGGCGTCTTTGAGAGTGTCGAGCAAATCATGTCTGGTCAGATCATAATGAATTGGTGTGATTGTTATGAAGCCTGCAGCCAGCGCGCCGACATCAGTATCTTTCTGCTTGCGGGCGGATTGAGATTCGCTGGCAAACCAGTAGTAAATATTTTCTCGTGGATCTGTGCGTTTTTCAAAAGTTTCGATAATGTTGCTTTGAGCTTGCCGGACAACAACAACGCCTTTGATTTTTTCAGGAGGAAGACACGGAATATTGACATTAATTGCGCTTCCTTTGAGTTTTTGAGAATTGCTCAGTATTAATCGGGTCATCTTGCGGGCGAATTTGGCGGCGTAGGTAAAATCAGCCTCTTTGTGAGTGTCCAGAGAAACAGCCATAGAGGGAAAGCCCAAAATTGCCCCTTCGGTTGCGGCAGAGACTGTTCCAGAATAAAGAACATTAATGCCGGCGTTGCCCCCTCTGTTGATTCCGGAGACAACCAAATCAACCGGTTTATCCGATAATTCCGTGATTCCTATTTTTACGCAGTCCGCCGGTGTGCCGCAGACCGCGTATCCTAGAAATTTATCATTTTTTGTAGCGCGGCGCACCATCAAGGGACGGGAAATTGTAATGGCATGTCCCACTGCGCTTTGTTCTGTCTCCGGCGCAACAATCAGGCAATCCGCTTCTTTGGAAAGCTCGGCGTAAAGAGCACTCAATCCTTTGGCGTAAATTCCATCATCGTTGGTAAGTAAAAATCGCATGTATTTTTTCATCCTTTAATCCTTGACCCTATTTTACTTGTTCCAGTTGTCCGTTTTCAACTCTCAATATAAAAGCAGTCTTTTGAGCGACTCTGTTTGAATCAAAATAAAAATTTCCTGTTGATCCATTGTAATTTTCCACTTTATTCAAGGCTGCGGCAAATTGTTCGCGTGTTTTAATTTCTTTATTATCCAGAGTGCCTGTGATTATTGCGGCTGTATCGTAAGCGAGCGCTTCAATGTTTTCCGGTTCACGTTTATACTTTTTGTAATAAACTTCAACAAAGTTACTTGTTTCCAGATAAGAACTATGGGCAAAAAAACTATCAACAAAGATGGCTCCTTCCAGATATTGTGCGTCATTTTTCAGTAAATTCGGCGAATGCCATAAACTTGTGCCTAAAAGGTTAAAGTCTTTTACATTATAAAAATCAAGTTGTGAAGCAATCAATTTTGCACGCGAATAGGAATCTGGAATAAACAAAGCTTCAAAATCAACGGAAACGGTGTCTTTATTTTCTTCTTGGTTGGTCCCTTTTCTTTGCGGAGCGCTGACTTTGACTCCGGTTAATTTGCTAATTTCTTCTTTAAAATCTGTTTGATTCCTGTCGTAGGGAATTGCTTTTCCCACCTTGCCGCCCAGACGTATTACCTCCTCCCGAAAGATTTTTGCCATTTCCTCGCCATAATCATCCTGGGGGTATAAAACGGAGAATATTGCACAATTCAAATCATCCAGCGCGTACTTTGCCAGCGCTTTGATTTGTTGTCTGGGGGTCAGGAAATTCTGAAAAACATATTCGCCTGTAGACGTCACTCCTTCTTTGGGTGTTATTAAGATTAATGGAACTTTCCACTTATCTGCTTCGCGAGCCGCGTCCATGGCTTCTGCCCCTCCGGTAACGGCAATAATCGCCATGACATTTTCAGCATTGGCTAACTGAGCCATCGCTGTTCTTGTGTCTTCCGGCAATCCCCGGGAGTCTTCAAAAATGACTTTCCATAAAGGATTATTTTTTTCATCAACTGCTTTAGTAGCCAATAAAATTGCATCCCGCGCCTTATTTCCCCAATCAGCATATTGCCCGGATAGGGGAAGCACACATCCTAAAGTATTACGGTTGAGCTTACCGGATGGAAGTGTATTTAACGGTGGTTTGGCATCGGGCGGTTTTACCGGCAATGATTTTATTCCAGCATTTGGAATCTGGACTGGCTTTTCATCAGCAATAGCTATTTTTGAGAAGCAGAGGGAGAAAATGACCGTCATCAGAATAAATATCTTGCCGGGTGGCCGATAAAATTTCATTTTGCCTCCTTGATAATTCTCAGGATATAGTTACGGGCGTTTTGGGCCATCTCCGGACTATCCAGCAAGATGGAAATCTCATTATTGTATTTTAGCGCTGATTGCGTAAAATTATGACTGCCCAGCAAAACCAGGCGCTGATCGATGACCACAAGCTTTGTATGTGTAGTTTGTCGTGGAGAATCGAAATATACATTTACTCCTTTTTCTTCCAGAAGTTTTCCTGTCTGCTTATTTTGAATATTCAGTTCATCCGATTTGCGGTCTGTCGTTTCTAAAATAACATATACTTTTACGCCTCTTTTTAGTGCTTTTGCCAGATGGTCAAGAATCCGATCGGGATAACTGTTTTTGTGCTCGCCGGCTTTAAAAGAAAAGATTGATATGAAGATTTCGTTTTGCGCTTCATCAATGGTTCTCAAGAGAGCGGGGAGATAATCTTCATTGGTAAGAATGACCGCCTGACTTCCGGCTGGTGAATTTTGACCGGACTTCTTCGAAGCGGCGGCGCAGAAAACTGCGGTTGCAATCAAGACAATGCCGGCAAACAGCACGGCTATTATTTTTTTTCCAAAAGAAATTCTATTCATTTGCGGACTATTTTATAATATTTTTCAGTTTAGGTCGACATAAAAAGCCCGAAAAGGATCTGGCCTTTTCGGGCTTTGAAATAATTAGATTTAAGAATATTTATTTTACATCTTCAAAATCGGCATCCACCACGTCGTCATTCTTCTTGCCCGATGCCTGCTCATTTCCGGATTGCTGCTGTGCTCCGCCATCGGCTCCGGGGCCGGGACCTCCCTGACCACCTGATGTCTTCGCGTACATGGCCTCCGCCAGTTTGTGAGAGACATTCATCAACTCATCCTGAGTCTTCTTGATGGCTTCGATATCGTCGCCTTCGAGAGCTTTCTTTGCTTTGGTAAGGGCTTCTTCGATCTTGGCTTTTTCCGCCGCATCAATCTTGTCGCCAAACTCTTTGATGTTTTTTTCAACAGAGTAAACCATGGTATCGGCCTGATTTCGGGCTTCGATAAGTTCCTTGCGGCGCTTGTCTTCTTCCGCATGCATTTCAGCGTCTTTAACGAGTTTTTCAATTTCAGCTTCACTCAATCCGCTGGATGCCGTAATCTTGATACTCTGTTCCTTACCGGTGCCGAGGTCTTTCGCGTTCACGTGTACAATTCCGTTCGCATCAATATCAAAGGAAACTTCAATTTGCGGAACGCCGCGCGGCGCGGGAGGAATGCCTACCAACTCAAAGCGTCCCAGCGTTCTGTTGTCAGGAGCCATCTGACGTTCGCCCTGTAGAACATGAATGCTCACTGCCGGTTGATTGTCAGCGGCCGTGGAGAAAATCTGACTCTTCTTGCAGGGGATAGTCGTGTTTTTTTCGATAAGTCTGGTCATAACTCCGCCTAACGTTTCAATGCCTAAAGACAGAGGCGTTACATCCAGCAATAAGACGTCTTTGACATCGCCTGCCAGAACGCCGCCCTGAATGGCTGCTCCTATCGCTACCACCTCATCAGGATTGACGCCTTTGTGAGGTTCTTTACCGAAAATTTCTTTGACCTTCTGCTGCACACGCGGCATACGGGTCATACCTCCAACCAGAATAACTTCGTCAATATCTTTCGTTGAAAGGTTGGCGTCTTTAATCGCTGTCTGGCATGGGCCGACCACTTTATTAATCAATTCTTCCACAAGTGATTCCAGTTTAGCTCTGGAGAGTTTCATATTCATATGTTTGGGCCCGGAAGCGTCCGCTGTGATAAAGGGCAGATTGATGTCGGTTTCCAGCGCCGTGGAAAGTTCCATCTTCGCTTTCTCCGCCGCTTCTTTAAGGCGCTGCAAGGCCATCTTGTCACTGCGCAGATCAATGCCCTGATCCTTTTTAAATTCGGCGACCAGATAATCCATGACACGTTGATCGAAGTCTTCACCGCCCAGATGGGTATCGCCATTGGTGGATTTGACCTCAAAGACGCCATCGCCTAATTCCAGAATCGAAATATCGAATGTGCCGCCGCCCAAATCGAATACGGCGATCTTTTCATCTTTCTTTTTATCCAGACCATAAGCCAGAGCGGCTGCTGTCGGTTCATTGATTATGCGTAAAACATTCAGTCCGGCAACCTTGCCGGCGTCTTTGGTTGCCTGTCGTTGTGAATCGTTAAAATAGGCCGGAACGGTAATAACCGCATCGTTTACTTTCTCTCCCAGATAATCTTCGGCTGTCTGTTTCATTTTTGTCAGAATCATTGCTGATATTTCTGCGGGAGAATAATTTTTCCCGCGTACGGTAACTTGCGCATCGCTGTTGGAAGCTTCCGTTATCTTATATGGAATAATCTTGATGTCCTGCTGCACTTCCTTGGATGTATATTTTCTGCCGATCAGTCTCTTGACGGCATAGATAGTATTTTCTGAGTTAGTAATGGCCTGTCTTTTGGCTACCTGTCCTACTAACCTTTCACCGTTTTCCGCAATGGCTACAATGGACGGCGTGGTACGATTACCTTCCTGATTGGCGATAACGACAGGGTCTCCGCCTTCCATTATGGCTACGCATGAATTTGTAGTCCCTAAATCAATTCCAATAATTTTTCCCATTTTTTTTCCTCCTTATTCTTCCATATCCTCATTTATTTCACATAAATCATCGTTCTCTTTTTTCGTTTTCTTGCAGACGCAGACCCTTGATGGCCTTACGAGCCTTCCGTTTAATAAATAACCCTTTTCCATTTCATTGACTATTTTGTTATCTTCATGCTGGTCGCTTTCCACTTGCATTAAAGCTTCATGGAAATTCGGATCGAAATCAGCGCCGGCAGTTTCAATTCGTTCTACGCCGTGCTTTTTCAAACAACACAGAAGCTGGTCCTGAATAAGAGCTATTCCGTCCTTAAAGGCCTGAATGTCACCAGAGTCGTGCCCCAGTGCTCTGTCCAGAGAGTCCATGAAAGGCAAAATATCTTTTACCAGTTCTTCTTTACCGTACTTGATTATGTCGGCCTTTTCTTTGATTGCCCGTTTTTTATAATTATCCAATTCGGCAACTGAGCGTAGATATTTATCGAAATTGGCCATAGCCTCTTTTTCCGTTTCTTCGATCTTTTTTCTCAGATCTTCAATTTCCTTATCATGATCTTCCGCGACAAATTTTTCGTTATGTTCTTCGACGGAATTAGTGTGTTTTGCATTATGTTCAGAATGTTCTTTTTTATTTTTCACCCTTACCTCGGAAAAATCTTTGTTATTTAAAATCTGGTTTCTGAAACAATTTTATATCAACCATTTCACAAATAGCATGACCGGCTGTAATATGTGTCTCCTGGATTCGCGCTGTATTGGAAGAAGACACATGAATGGAAAAATCAACCATCTTTGCGATTTCCCCTCCGTCTTTTCCGGTAAACGCAACAGTTATCAATCCCAGTTTTTTAGCCATTTCCAAACCTTTTAAAACATTGGCGGAGTTCCCGCTGGTGCTGATACCCCAGGCAATGTCTCCAGACTGGCCGATTGCTCTTATCTGCTTACTGAATATTTCAGAAAAATCGTAATCGTTGCCGATACTCGTGATCACAGAAGTATCGGTAGTTAAAGCTATCGCTGGAAGCGGCGGTCTCTCTATTATAAAGCGGTTGACAAATTCCGCGGCAATATGTTGCGCATCGGCGGCCGATCCACCATTGCCGAAAATCAAAATTTTATTGCCCGCTTTTAAGGCCGTTATAACAGCTTCTATAACCTTCACCAGTTTAGACAGGTTCTCGTTAATAAAAGCGTCTTTGACACGACTGCTTTCCTTAAAGGTTTTTATTATGTGATCTTCCATACCTACCTTTCGGGAACCATTTTTTAGTATATCCAGCAAGGCGACCCTAATATAGTTATCGGTATATCCGGTGTCAAGGGCGTGATCTCGAAAATTCTTATCTTTATTACATAGATATTAAATCACGTTTATATTTATATCAACTTTGCCAACTATCTTGGAAAAGCCTTGACAAAACAAATTTCATAAATATATTTAGATTCGAATAAGCAAAATAATCAATAATAGCAATTGTTTACGCAACGAAGGAATTTAAACCCCCGCCTGCGCGGGATAATTCGATTAACCAATTTCAATGCGCTACGCTTTTGAAATTGAAATCTCATTAGGAGGTAATTATATGTTTGGTCCGGGTATATGGAGAGTGAAAAGGTTCGCTGATAGCGTTCCGGAAATAATGGATTTGCAAAGAGAGATTAACCGGCTGTTTTCCAATGTCGGGCAAAATACAGCATTGGATTACCCTGCCATAAATGTATGGGAAAAAGATGACAGCTTGGTTGTTACAATGGAATGGCCTGGAATGGAACCGGAAAACATTAACATTTCGGTAACAGGAGCAACATTGACAATTTCCGGGGCCGCTAAAGCAGATTCTCTTAAAGAAGGTGAAATTTATTTGCGTCAGGAAAGGGCATTGGGTAATTTCCAAAGAAATTTCCAATTGCCTTTCCAGGTAGATTCTAAAAAAGTGGAAGCAAAATATGAAAAAGGAATTTTAAATATTATTTTGCCCAGACTAAAAGAAGATCTGCCAAAGAAAATTAAGATTAATTCTTAAGAAAGGAGGTCAGTTATTTATGTCCGAAAAAGATCTGCAAAAAACTGAAAATACAGCGGTTACCGAAAAGATCCGCAATGTAAAAATTTTTGTGCCACATGTGGATATTTATGAAACGAGAGACGCTCTCTTTTTAATTGCTGATATGCCGGGAGTTGACGATAAATCTGTTGATGTGGAAATGGAGAAGAATATTTTGACAATTTCCGGACGTGTGGAAAACGGTAGAGTGAAGGACTATAGCCTGGTATTTTCCGAATATGAGGTCGGTGATTATGAAAGAACCTTTACTCTGTCGAATGAGATAGACAGAGAAAAGATTAGAGCAACAGTCAAACAGGGGGTTTTACGTCTGGAGTTGCCCAAGGCCGAAAAAGAAAAACCGAAAAAAATTGCAATTAATGCTGCATAAAAAAATAAGACTTAAGGAGGACATGATTATGAAAGTAAGAAATTTATTGCCGGACACAGTTCGAAAACAAACAACAGAAATTGATCATCCCTTCTATTCTTTGCAAAGAGAAATGAATAGTTTGTTTGATAATTTTTTCAGGGGATTTAATGTTGTGCCGCAAGGATTTGCCGCAGGGATGGGAAGCTTTACACCTTCCGTTGATGTGAAAGAGAATGAAAAAGAAGTAATTATCAAGGCGGAATTGCCCGGAGTAGAAGAAAAGGATATTGATGTTACTGTTACGAATGATTCCGTGACTATCAAGGGTGAAAAGAAAGAAGAGAAGGAAGACAAAGAGAAAAATTTTTATTACATGGAGAGATCTTATGGTTCCTTCTGTAGAGTGATTCCACTGGAGACGGAAATAGAAACAGACAAGGCTCAAGCGAGTTTCAAGAACGGCATTCTGGATATTAAGATTCCTAAAAATCAGAAGGCCAAAGAAAAAGGAACAAAGGTTTCCATAAAGACTTCTTAAATTAAAAGCCCGCTTCTCTTAAATAAAGGGGAGCGGGCTTTTAAGTACAAATTTAACCAAAAGGTCAAAAAATTTTAATCATGCTCTAGCTTACTCTCCAGCCGCTTAATAAAATGAATATTCCCCAACGGTCTGCCCGTCTGCTCATGCCGATGTATTAATAATTCATCTTCCTCACAAAAGAAGGTGTCCTGCCGACGATTGCCTCGCGGGGTGACATAATGAGGATATTTTGCTGCGACTACTCTTGCAATACGGTCCATGTTTATGGGCTATGACTATCATCACTGCTTGTCCAGAAAAAACCAGGAGGCTGTCCGTACGCAGTAACAATTGTTTATCTAACGGATTGCAGTTCCGTGCGGGGAATTGTCCGATTCACCCCGGTAGTTCAAGGGAGCGGCGTCTTGGTAACAAGGGGTCGTAAGTTTCCCATTGGCGAAGCAGCAGGCCGTAACGCAAGAGAACCTACAAGTAGCCTTGTTAAACTGAAAAGAAGATGCCGACCCAGTGGACAGATGGGGAAGGCCGAAGTCGCGGGCAGGGAAACGGAAGCAGTCCGAGGGATCTTCCGGGGTAGCAAGGGCGGCATGTTGTGGAAGATAAGCAGTCCAGTGCTGGAGACCCGATATAGTGATGTTTGAGGAATATCAACCGGCGCGTATAAGGCGACGAAATCGCGGCGGGCTGTATCGGGAGTCGGAGGGGTTTATAGTACCGGTTGAGGACAAGGGACAACATAACCCTGTCCGAGGGAAGGAACCCTACTTTGTTTATGCAACCAAAGAGTGAAGGGAGCGGAGATTGCAGCGATGCTAAAAACCCCGGAGAACATCAGGACACTACAGAGGAAGCTATACCATAAGGCCAAGCAAGAGAAAGACTATCGCTTCTACGCCTTGTACGACAAGATTTATCGGGCGGACATCCTCAGTCATGCCTACAACCTTGTTCGTGCCCATAAAGGTAGCGCCGGGATAGACGGCGTAACCTTTGAGGCCATCGAGACGGGAGAAGGGAC